>NZ_JBJGYZ010000002.1:0-234179 GCF_054050275.1 Geodermatophilus sp. SYSU D00691 | reverse complement strand
TGCCCGGGGTGGTGGTGCCCGGGGTGGTGGTGCCCGGGGTGGTGGTGCCCGGGGTGGTGGTGCCCGGGGTGGTGGTGCCCGGGGTGGTGGTGCCCGGGGTGGTGGTGCCCGGGGTGGTGGTGCCCGGCGTGGTGGTGCCCGGCGTGGTGGTGCCGGGAGTCGTCCCCGAGAGCTCGGTCCCGGGCGTCGTCGTCCCGGGGGAGGTGGTGCCCGGTTCGGTGGTTCCTGGTTCGGTGGAGCCCGGGTCGGGGGTGCCCGGCTCGGCCGGCGTCTCGGTCAGGCCGGGCAGCAGCGACGTGCCGGGTGGCGCGGCGTCGACGAGGGCCGGGGCCTCCTCCTCGTCGTCGGCGGGCTCGGGAGGCGGGAGGTATTCGGTCGGGACGAGGGCCGACGGGACCGGGGTCGCCGAGAGCGCCAGGTACGGGTCGTCGAATCCGGGTGCCACCACGCCGATCTCGGGGATCGCGAGGGGGCCGGCCGCCGTGGTCGTCTCCGCGGCGGCGGACAGCGGAGCCGCGTCGGTGGCGCCGCCGTCAGGGCCGGCCGCGGACACCGGCGCCACGGTGGTCTCCAGTGCGGCCAGGAGGGCCGCGACGGCGAGCGCACCGGCCCCGGCGCCGATGGTCGAGACCGACCGGCCGGCGCGGCGCGGGCGAGCCGGCGCGGGGCTGCGCACCGCCTCGTGTCTGCCCATCTCGACCCCCGTGCTCCGGACCGACCTCGTCCGCATCATGTCCCGCGGCCGTGGAGCAGGTCCATGGGACGAAGGGCGAAGAAGGGCTCCACCGCGACGGCAGGCGACACGCCGGATCGCCGTCACCCCCCGTGATCGGCCCTGGTGACTCGTCACTGTGCGTGCTCGTTCGAAAGTCGTAGGACATTTTCTGCGATCAGGGGTTGACGGGGCCGCCTCGTCGGCTGGCAGGGTCGTCGGTGGTGGCGCGGCCTGGAAGCCGCCCGGAGATCCGTGCCTCGACTCCTGCTTGTCCGTTCCGGACGGGGGATCTCCGTGAAGCGTGTGCTCGTCTTCGTCCTGCCCGCCCTCCTCGTCCTGGTCGGCTTCGTCGTGATCGGCCCCTCGGCGCAGGCGGCGTCCGGCGTCTTCGCCGCGCGCGCCGGCACCGACGACGCCGAGCAGCAGTCCTCCGGGACGTCGGTCGACAGCTCCGACCTCGAGCTGGTGCAGGACGGGTCCCAGCGGCAGACGGTCGGTCTCCGGTTCCCGGCGGTGACGATCCCTCCGGGAGCGACGGTCTCGCGCGCCTGGGTCCAGTTCACCGCGGACAAGAGCGGCTCGGCCCCCGTCGCACTCACCATCCAGGGGCAGGCGGCCGACAACGCACCCGCCTTCTCCACCGCCGCTGGCGACGTGACCGCACGACCGAGGACGACGGCCGCGGTCACCTGGTCGCCGCCGTCGTGGTCGTCCGGGCAGCGCGGCACCGCCCAGCGGACGAGCGACGTGGCGACCGTCGTGCAGCAGGTCGTGAACCGGCCGGGCTGGCGCTCGGGCAACGCGCTCGTGCTGGTCGTCTCCGGCACCGGCTCGGCGGCACGGGTGGCGGCCAGCGTCGAGACGGGCACCGCCCGGGCCCCCGCCCTGCACGTGGAGTGGACCACCTCGACGCAGCCGACGCCCACGACGCCCACCACGAGCACCCCGCCGCCACCGGCGCCGGGACCGAGCGCGGGCGGGGCCGCCTACGGCTTCCCCGACTGCTCGGCCGGAGGCCGGAGCGTGGTCCGACCGCATCCCCAGGGAACGGTGCTGACCAGCAGGTGGCGCGTCGAGGAACCCCCGGACGACACGACGTACGACCTCCGCGGTGTCGCCTCGATCGCCTTCCCCTCGACGTCGCACGTGTTCAGCTTCGGCACCGGCAGCGACAACCTCGACGCCGGCCGTCGCACCTGCCTGATCGGCGGCGAGCTCCGCGACCAGGTGGGGTACCCACCGCCGCAGACGTGGGACTGGTACCACGACAACGCCAACGCCTCGTGCGTGAAGGGCGCGGCCTACGAGTGGTACCAGATCGTGGGCACCCGGTGCGCGGGGATCGAGGACGGCTTCCGGCCGCAGGAGCCGGGCGTGAACGCCAACAACACGCGCTTCCTGATTGCGCACACCTACCTGACGAACGTCCTGGACGACTGCTTGGAGAACGACTACACGACCGCCGGCGTCGTGCTCGACAGCCTCTGGGCGGAGTGCTACACGGGCATCTCGGAAAGGCCGTCGTCCGACCGTTGCTGGGCCACCCCTCCGGGCGAGCAGCTCGTCCTCGACCGGCTGCTGATGGGGCTGCGCCCGATGGAGCAGCCGGAGGGGTTCGGCTACGGCCGCCTCTTCAAGTGGTCGAAGTGCGAGGGGCCGAACCAGCTCGTCATCAAGTGCTCGGTGTTCTTCGTGCCCGATCACCGGCTCGGCGACGCCGACGGCATGGACATCCCCGCGGGCACGGTGGTCGACGACTCGGCGTGCCCGGGGAACCCGACGACCATCGTGTGGCTGGGTCAAGGGCCCTACCCCGGCAACCTGCGGGGGCTGCCGATCCGGGTGGTCACCGACCGCGGGGTCTGGGACGCGGCCGTCGCGAACTGGAAGGCCCGCCACGGCTACTGAGCGGGTGGAGCGGGAGGGCGCGGACACCCGGCCGGCTCATCCGGTCTGAGCGATGGCCGGGAGCCCGGGAGCGGCGACGATCGCGCCGTCCGCCCGATGCCGGGATGCCCGGCTCTCGACCGCGCAGGAGCGCCGACGTGACACAACAACTCATCGACCAGCCCCCGGACGCCCTCGACGAGCTCGGGCCCGTCGACTGGATCGTCCTCGAGTTCCCGGGGAGCCGGTTCAACGGGGAGATCGCCCCCGCCCTCACGGACCTGGTGTCCCGCGGCACGATCCGGATCCTGGACCTGCTCCTCATCCGGAAGGGCACCGACGGCGCCCTGGACTTCGCCGAGCTGGCCGAGCTCGACGAGAGCGAGGTCGGCGAGCTGCGGGCCTACGAGGGGCAGCTGGCCATGCTGCTCAGCGAGGACGACGTCGCCGCCGCGGCGGCGGCCGTCGAGCCGGGCAGCACCGCCGCCCTGTTGGTGTGGGAGAACTCCTGGGCGGCGCCCTTCGCCTCCGCCGTGCGGCACGCCGGGGGGCAGCTGGTGGCCAGCGGGCGCATCCCCGTGCAGGCCATGCTCGCCGCCGTCGAGGAGCTCGACGCCCTCGAGCGGGACGACGGCACCGACGACGACTCCACGAGGAAGGACGACTGACATGCCGCTGGCAGCTCGCCGCATGCGCCGGGCCGCGGTGATCGGCCCCGCCCCGGTCGCGCGCACCGCCGCGACCGTCGGCACCGCCGCCGTGGTGGCGCACGGCGTCGTCCGCCGGACCGAGCGCCGCGAGGAGCGGCGGGAAGACCGCCGCGACCGGCGCTGGTGACCGCCGCCCCTGACGCTGCCGCGCACCCCCGGCCGGCCGATCCGACGGCCGATCCGCTGGCCGTGATGCGCTCGCGCGCCTACCTGCGCCTGCTCGTCCTCGCCGTGGCGCTGGGGGTGCCGATCGCCGCTGCGGCGTACTGGTTCCTCAAGCTCACCGACCTGGTGCAGCGCTGGGCCTTCGAGTCCGTGCCGCAGGCCCTGGGGTACGGGACGGCGCCGACCTGGTGGCCGTTGCTGCCGCTCGGCGTGGCCGGCCTCGTCGTGGGGGCGACGATCCGCTACCTGCCCGGCGGGGGCGGTGAGTCACCGGCGGACGGCTTCCGGCCCGGGGGGCTCCCGGTGCCGGCGTCGCTGCCCGGCATCGCCCTCGCCGCGGTCGCCGGCATCGGGCTGGGAGCGGTCGTCGGGCCGGAGGCGCCGCTGGTCGCGCTCGGCGGCGGCCTGGCGTACCTCGCGGTCTGGCTCGCGCGCCGCGACGTCCCCCGTCCGGTGGCCGCGGTGGTCGCCGCCACCGGCAGCTTCGCCGCGATCAGCACCCTGCTCGGCACCCCGCTCGCCGGCGCCTTCCTGCTGCTCGAGGCCGCCGGCGTCGGCGGGCTGGTGGCCACGGCCGTGCTGCTGCCCGGGCTGCTCGGGGCCGGGATCGGCGCGCTGATCTTCACCGGCCTCGACGCGCTGACCGGCTACGGCACCTTCTCCCTCGCCATCCCCGACCTGCCGGCGGCGGGCGCGCCGACCGTCGCCGAGTTCGGCTGGGCCGTCGTCATCGGCCTGGCGGGGGCGGTGCTCTGCGTGGCCCTGCGGTGGGCGGCGCTGCGGTTGCGCGACGGCGTCGGGCGACGCCCGGTGCCGTCGACGGTCGTCCTGGGTCTGGCGATGGCCGGGCTGGCCATCCTCTACGCTGGCGCCACCGGCCACGAGGCCGCCGACGTCCTCTTCTCCGGGCAGGCGGCGCTGCCGGGCCTGGTCACCGACTCCGCCTCGTACTCGGTCGGGGCCCTGCTGCTGCTCCTGGTGTGCAAGGGGCTGGCCTACGTGGCCGCGCTGGGCTGCTTCCGCGGCGGCCCGACCTTCCCCGCCATGTTCCTCGGCGCCGTGGGCGGCGTCGCGCTCTCGCACCTGCCCGGGCTCTCGCTCGTGGCCGGCGTCGCGATGGGCCTGGGCGTGATGACCGCGGGCATGCTGCGGCTGCCGATGACCGCCGTCCTGCTCACCACGCTGTTCCTCGGCTCGGCCGGGTTCCCCGTCCTGCCGCTGGTCATCGTCGCCGTCGTCGTCTGCTACGTCACCGTGCTCTGGCTGAGCCCGCCCCAGCCGGCCGCACCCGCCGCGGCCGACGCGCAGGCACCCCCGGCGGCCGGCCCGCCGGCTCCCCGGCAGCCCGCCGACCAGGACGGGGTGCCCTCGCCGGTCAGGCAGGCCCCGCGGGGGACCTGACCGCCCGTTCGCCCTCTGGCCCTCGGGCACGTGAACGAGGCCGCTGCCCTGTCCCCACTCACGGACAAGGCGCTGGACCGCGGTGGCTGAGGAGCAGGCCCATCGCATGTCGAACAGGCTGATGGTTCACACAGGCGCTGTCGGACCATCGAGGATTCGGGGTGTCCGCCACGCAGCCGAAGTGGACCGGCTGCTGGCCGGGGTGCAGTAGGGCGTCGTGCTCCACGCTGATGCCGCGCTGACCCCACGCCCGGTGCCCCACTCGGCGCAGAGCCTCCGCAGCGCGACGGACTCTCCCGGGCGCTCGTCGACGGCGATCACCGAGCAGGCCGCCGCGCTGGTGCCGCGCCCCCGCGTGACCGCCGGCCAGGAGGGAGAAAGCGCTGCTCAAGCCCGCCGGCGCCTGTTCGCCGTCCTCGGCACGACTCGACGCGTTCGTCATTACCGTGTGCCCACCAGCCTGCGGTGGGCAGGCTCGATGGACTGTGCCTACCGGGGAAGCGCAGACGACAGCGGCCGCCCGGTCACGAGAACCGGACGGCCGCTGAAGCTGGAGCACCGGCCCGACGTCGCCCCACGGCGAGTGGCCGCACGCAGCGGCGGCGCGTGGAGCCCCGGGGCAGCCCGGACCCGGCGGTGGGCGAGCCGCGACGGGGACGGATCGACCACCTCTCGGCAAGGCCGGACAGCCCCAGCGACGCCGTCGTGCGGCCGCCCGCTCAGCTCTGGACGGCTGCGGCCATCACCTCGTCGAAGTCGTCGAGCTCGGACCGGGCGTCCCGGTCCTCGTTCGCCCTGTGCGCCGGCGACGTGCCGTTGCTACTGCCCGGGCGCAGCGCGAGCGGCCGCTCGCCCGGTGGTAGTGCGGCCGGATCGGCCTTGCCCCACTCACTTTCGACGTCGCACAGCAGCGCCTCGAGATACGCCCGCAACTGCACCCGGCATGCCGTGGCGAACGTCTTCAGGTAGGCCACCTGCTCCTCGAGCTCCTCGGCGCTGCGGCGGGTGTCGGAGCCCGTCGTGTCCCCGTCCCGACCCGCGGTGATCTTGGCGGCCGCCTCCTGGGCGGCCTGGATGATCGCGCCGGCGTTCTCCCTCGCCAGCCGCACCTGCTCCTCGTAGCGCACGCGGGCCTCGATGGTCATGTTCCGACTCAAGCCCTCGGCCTCGGCGACGTAGTTGTCCGCTGTCTGCTGAGCGACGGAGAGGATCCGCACCGCCTGTTCACTGGGCGACACGGGCGTGGCCACGCCGTCCAGCTGCTGCCTCAGGGCGTTCACCTCGTCGCGCAGCTCGGCCTTCTCCGCGATGAGGCGGCCCACCTCGGCGGCCACCCGTCGCAGGAACCCGTCCACGCTCGCCTCGTTGTAGCCGGGGCGGAGCACGGAGCCGCGCGCGAGGATCACGGTGTTGATGTCGTTGGGGGAGAGCCGCCGGTCGCTGTGCCGGGCAACCTGGGGATCGCTCATGCCGCCACCTTCTCGTCGTCGTCATCGATGCTGGGCCCCGGTCGGCTAGGGGCGAAGACCTCGGTACGGATGCGGTCGGGACGCAGACCGTGGCCGACGAGCCGGGACACGGTGTCCTCGACCATGGCGGGTCCGCCGGCGATGTAGGCCTCCCGGCTCAGCCAGGGCCCCTGCCGCAGGACGACGTCGGCGATGTCGCCCTGCTCCAGGTCCGACACTTTGTCCTCCGAGACCGCGAGCGTGACCGTCAGCCAGGCGTGCCGCTGGGCCAGTCGGGCGAGATCGGCCCGGTCGTAGAGGTCGCCCTCGGTCCGCGCCCCGACGAACAGGTCCACCCGTCGGGCGGGCCCCCGGCAGGCGATCTGGTCGATGATGGCCTTCAGCGGGGCCAGGCCGGTGCCCCCGGCGACGAGCAGCAGGTCGCGATCGGACTCGGCGTCCAGGGCGAGGTTGCCGACGGGCGGGCCGAGGCGCAGCACGTCGCCGACGCCGACGCCGTGCACGAGCGCGGAGCTGACCGGGCCGCCGGCCCGCGCCTTGACGTGGATCTCCAGCTGGCCGTCCGGGCGGGGCGCGCCGGCCGGCGAGAAGTAGCGCCACAGCCGCGGCCGCAGGTCGGACTCCACGGAGATCGACTGCCCTGGCAGGTAGCTGAACGGCGTCCGCGGCTGCAGCCGCACCACCGCCACGTCCACCGTGCGCCGCTCGTGCTCGACGACGTCCGCCTCCCACCAGGGCGGCTCGGACGCGGCCGCGTCGGCCGCTTCGGTCATCACCTTCGCGACCAGCTCGTAGGCCGCCGTCCAGTCCGCCGCGAGTTCGGCGTTCCACCCGTCGTCGAACCGCTCCAGGGTTGCCAGCAGGCTGGCTCCCACGGCCGGGTAGTGGTCGGCGACCGTGCCGAACTTGCGGTGGTCACGGCCGAGTTGCTGCAGGAGCGGCACCAGTGCGTCGAGATCGTCGACCCGGGCGACCACCTCGCCCAGCGCCGCGAAGAGCCGGTCGCGCTGGTGGGCCATGGAGACGGGGAAGAGCTTCCTCACCTCCGGGTGGCACAAGAATAGGTGAGAGTAGAAGTACAGCGGCACCTCGTCGCCGGCCGCTGCGGCCTTGGCGAAGCTGGCGCGCATCGCGGGGATGTTCACGTGCCCTCCTCCCTGGGCGGGGTCCAACGCACGACTCGGGTGGAACAGAGGCGGATTAATCCGGTAGCCGCGCGGTGGGGCAAGGTCCCGCGCTGCCGGATCCGGCCTGTCCACCATTTGCACTAGTCCCGCTGGTACCGGGCGGCGCGCCCGGCGCGCGGCTGCCCGTGGGGTACGCCCCGTATCAGCGCGGACGGCCGCCGTACCGGCCCTGACCGGCTCATAAGCGCGTTGCGGTGGACCGGACGGCGCGTGACCGGCCCGGCTCCTGACCCGCTCGCCACAGCTCACGGCGGACGGCAACGACCCGGCCGGCGCGCCACGCCGACATGCCGCCCCGACGCAGTCTGCATTCCGGCCGGTGCGCTCGGTTCACGGCGCGCGGCACGCGGGGCCCAGCGGCTCGGCCCCTTGCAGGGATGTTTCTCCGCACCGTGCTCTGACCTGCCGGTTCGCCGGTCCGGTATCCGCTCGTGCGCCGGTCGTAGGGACCTACTGCACATGCATGAGCCGGTTCGCGGAGCCGAGGATCATCGGGAGGAAAGACCACGTGGTGGCCTGGACGAGGGTTCGCGCAGGAATCCATACCCGATCCGCCGTGGCCCCCCACGCCGGATGCTGCCGGTGCAGCTCGAGCACCACCGCCGGGACCTCGGCCGGCATCTGATGCGGGGCACGACAACGGCCGGTGCGACCGATCCGCCAGCCCGTCCAGGCCGCCGGGCTCGTGCCGGGCCGGCCACCCGTGCACCGCCTGCCGGGACACCCCAGTGCTAGGCCACCGCGGGTCACGTCGTGCCCCTGGGCGATCACCGCCCGCACCGGCGGTCCCGTTGCTCTGCCACGCTCAGCCCCTGCACGCCGGAGCGTCAAGATCAGCCGAAACAGCTGTCAACCATCAACCGAGACACTGTCGCGCCTCACCGAAGCCCGCAGGTCAAGCATCAGGCGGAACCACATCAAGCGGGTGGGGCGGGTGGGGCTCGAACCCACGACCGGCGGATCATGAGTCCCGGCACGGGGGTGCCAGACGATGCCCCCAAGTGCCGTTTCGCTGCTCACAGCCGCGCAAGTTGCCGTCGACCGTCGCCGCGTTTTCGCCAACTTCTGCGCAGTCCGCGACCACATCGCGACCACGGACCCCTGCTGTAGCACCGGCTATGGCAGACGGGTACCGAAATGGAGGCAGCGCCCCCGGGTTGAGGGAACCAGCCCGGGGGCGCTGCGCTGCAGGCGGGGTTGCTCAGGCGTTGGACGTCAGCTGGGCACGATGGGGTTGTCCGAGCAGTTTGTGCGCACCCAGATCTGGATCTCGCGCACCTCGACCGTCGGACCGAAGAAGGCCCGTAGCTCAGTAACCACCTCAGGGGGAATGAAGGGCGGCGGGTTGAGGAGCAACTCCTCCATTGCGGCTGCTCGCTCCTTCGGAGTCAAGTCATGATCGCTCGCCGCGTGGCTTACCCGAGTGCCGAAGCAGTTGGGTTCGCCTGGGGTCCCAACCGTGTCGGCCGATGCGACGCCTGGCGCGATCAGAACGCCAGCCAGCGCGACAGGTATGACGAGTGATCTCCGAAAGCGCATGGGTGCTCCTCAGCGGATGGAACACCCTCTACGTCGAGGGTGTCCTGAGGGTGCGGACCCTATTGCTCCAGCGTCGAACGCAACAAGGACAAGTGCCCTGGCCAACTCCGCCGACCGCCTGAGCCCCCTGCATCGCGTCAGGGGCTGGACGCCACCGCGCCCTCGAGGCCCTTGTGGATGGCTTCCTGCAGCTCCCGCAGCTTTTCGACGTCGCCCCGGCTTCGCGCCCAGGCGCGATATGCCGCGTCGATGCGCATCTCCCGGCGCCGTTCCTCTGGTAACTGCGGGACCTCTGCCGCGGCGTTCACCAACTCGGCGCGCTGACCCCCACCAACCCGGACGCCGTCGCGACGGTCGAACCTATGCACGTAGCCCACACCACGGTCGCTGCGGGTGGAAACGACCAAGCGGGATCCCTCGAGGCGGACCACCGTGCCGATGCAGATCCGCGGCCGGCGGAAGTTGCCGCTTATCTCGATCGTGACCGTGTCCCCGGGCGCCAGGCGCGCGAGTTGTTCGGCTGTGAGCCGGTTCTCGGCGGACAACGCTGACACTCCCTCCCGTGGTGATGCGGGGGGAAGCCGCGACCACAAATGTACGCGTGCAGAGCAGGGTCGTCCGCACCCTCGCCTGAAAACGCCACGACTCGCCGCATGGCGGTACGACCGAGCGAGGGACCCATCGCCGTCCCACCGACGCAGCAATAGCTTGGCCCCTGCGCCTGCCAGGTGCAGCCCACTCGAGGGGAGCAGACATGCGAAAAGGACTGATCGTCGCTGGAGCGGGACTGACCTTCGTGCTTGCAACGGCTGTACCAGCTTCCGCTGCGAACGACACCAGTGTGGAACGGTGCACCGCCACCGTGACCCGGCAGGTGGAAGCTGGCCTCACGGCTGGCGGTGGCCCTAAGACCGACTTCCCCGGCCCCACGAACTGCGACCACTTCTGGCAGTTCCTCGGCGCGATCGGCAGCGGCAAATAGCGAGCGGCACGCTGTCGAAGGTGGAGTGCGGCGCCTACCGGCCGCACTCCACCTTTCCCTTGGTCGACTATTCGCAGGCCTTGAGCACGGCCCGCACCCGCTCCGGCGGCACGACCGGCATGTGCTTGCCGCGGCCCCACTCGTGCACCGCGGGAACTCGACGTCGGCCATCCATCCGCGGCCGTCGTCGCACAGCCGCCAGGCGTGCTGGATGCCAGGCCACCACTGGCCACCCTGCTCGACCTCGACGGGTCGGGGTGGGTCGAAGCGACGTTCTTCAATTTGGCGGACCGGCTCGAACACACGTCCGATCCAGCCTCCGCGGGTACTCCGACACCGTGACCCGCTCGAAGGTGTGACGAGTCGTGACGCACCCGTGTCTCAGCAGTCGCGGTCAGCCACCCTGACACCGTGCCCATCGTGACGGCGACGACGGCGCTGCCTCACGAGCACCTAGGGCGCGCTACTGCCGGCCTGCGGGCCAACTTCGGCACAAGCTTGTGGACGGGGGCGCAGGGCCCGACTGGTCGACGCTGGTTGTCGAGGGCCCGACGGTATCGAGAGACGGCCTTGGGCGGCCGTGGTTCCAGTACGTAGCCAGCGTAGAGAGCCGCGATTCAAGCGACCACGCGTAAGCCTCGAGACGCGCAGTTACGCGAGGATGATCTGCCGACGCTCTTGCGCCGCTAGAAGGAGTCGAGTTGGCAGGTCGCTCTGACTTGCCCGCTGACAGTGGCTGTCACCCTGCCGGTGCCTCCGAAGCACGGGAGCGTCCCGACGAAGGTCCGGTCGAGGCTGTAGCCCTCCGGCAGCTGCCCCCGGGCAACAACCACGGTCCGACCGGTGTCCGTCGTGATGATCGTGCACTCAGCTGGGAAGAACTCGTCCACACCGGGAACGTCACCGGGCTCAAAGAAGCAGAAGGTCTCGTCCGGATGCTGCACAAAGGCGGCTGCCGAGGCTGGCGCTGCCATCGCCACGCCCAGGACTGCGGATGCCGAGAGTCCAGCCAGAATCTGTGAGATCCGCCGCATGGCTACCTCCCCCAAGGGCTCGCGGCGAGGCGGCGCGGGTGCTGTCGGATCCGTCTCGCCAAGGCGAGGGATAGAGGTTATGGGTGAGGCGAGGACGCAGCACGTAGCCTTTCCGCCGGTTGCCGATCCTCGGTCGTTTCGTCACCCACTGTCGCTGGGACGAATGGTCCAGTAGCGCGACACTCGGACGGAACTACATGACCCGCCGGATCGCCCGCCGCTCCTCCGGCAGGGTCGCTCCCCACACCCCGAACCGCTCGTCAGCCGCGATGGCGTACTCGGCACACGGACCGCGGAGCGGGCACAGCCGGCAGGCGGCCTTGGCGCCGTGCGTGGCCGGCGAGTCGAGGTCGCGCTTATGGGGCCACCAGGCCGCGTAATCCTGCGTCTGGCACTCGACCGTGCCGACTTCCTCGAGGCCAGCCTGCAGGTCTAGCCATGCTGGCAGCGCCGTGGGCGGTATCGACCACAGCCCCCGCTCCTGAGCCTCCCCTCGGCCCATCGGGGCATTACGTCACAGTGTTATCAACCGGGTGGGGAGGCGCGCCGAACGATGTTCCAACCTCGAGACAGCCCGCCGAGCCTGCCCACCAGACCGCATGACGGCAAAGTGACGAACCCGCAACTGTCCGCTGCGCAACGCTCAGACGGCTCGCCCCGGTACCTGCGGCCGTTGTTGAGAGCAGTCGGCAT
The DNA here is from genome assembly GCF_054050275.1 of Geodermatophilus sp. SYSU D00691. Taxonomy (NCBI): domain Bacteria; kingdom Bacillati; phylum Actinomycetota; class Actinomycetes; order Geodermatophilales; family Geodermatophilaceae; genus Geodermatophilus; species Geodermatophilus sp. SYSU D00691. The sequence goes on along the minus strand of NZ_JBJGYZ010000002.1, from coordinate 222,397 downwards.
CGCGAACCTATGACTTGGGCCTCGTCACCCGGAGATGCGTATGGAACCGAAGCATGGGTCAAAGCCATACGAGAAGTCGTGGAAGCGCAGGGCTGCCGAATGGGGCTTCACCGCCATTGCCATCGGCCCTGCCGCGATGGGAATGGCCGGCAATGTGGTCGCCAACACGATCACTCAAACCTTTACGGCGGTGGCCGAGCAGGTGCACGCAGTACCTGCTAGACCGCCTGGATTCAGCCGAATCATCACCGACTGTGGATACGATTACGATCGCAAAAGGTGGGCTGTGCCGCACCCTGTCGAATTGGCCGAGAAGTTGATGCAACGCGTCATCTGGCAGTCCGGATGGCACATCCTAAGCACCGAGGACCTTCCGGCCGGACTGCAGCACCGACTCTTGCAAGACATCTTCTACGCGGTCGATGCGAACACCGCAATGGAGCTACTGAGAGCGCCCTCCAATATCGTCAAGGTTGACGCCCTCCGTCCCTTGATCGATGGCCTCAAGGCGGAGCAGGCGAATCTCAGTCGGCTCGACCTCTACAAGGTGCACGCCCCTGTCGAACCTGTAGGGTCCGTCCGCGTAGAAACCCCTTCCGGCCCACAAACCCTAAACCTCACGACCGAGAGGAAGCCGCCCATTGGCACAGCGGAGTCATCACCTCAGAACTGAGATCGACTCTCTCGGGTTCTACGGCCCGTAAAAAGATGCGGGACACCGCGGCCGTCACCCAGGGCCCCGATGCTTGGGACGCCCTGATCGACTTCGTCCGCGTGAAGGGGCAGGAGCCGGATCCCGTGCTGGAACTGCTCGCTGGCCGCGAACACGGCCATGGTGAGTACGAGCCTGTGTTTGAAGACGTACCGCCCGCTCAGCCCAAGCGCCCCGACGGGTCCGACCCGGAGGCCTTCTACGCGGCTGTTGCAGCGCGGTATCGCCACCTCGTCCGGGGCAGCGCGAAGCCGGCGGTTCTGATCGCCGAGGACGCCGGGGTCCCGGTCGCCACGGCTCGCCGGTGGATCAACGAGGCGCGGCGCCGTGGACTTCTACCGCCGGGGCGGCAGGGGCGGGCGAAGTCAGCAAGCGGGCGGCGAGCGGCGAGTCGTCGATCCGCAAGGGCGCCGACGGACGGTTCCACGGCTACGTGTCCATGGGGCTCAAGGAGGGCGGCAAGCGCGACCGCCGGCACGTGTCCGGTCTCAAGCGGGCCGATGTCGTGGCGAAGGTGCGCGAGCTCGAGCGCAAACGGGCCGCCGGGACCGCGGGTGCGGCCGGCAGGGCGCCGACGGTCAGTCAGGGGGTAGAGCACTGGCTCGACACGGTGGCGGCACGCAAGGTGCGCCCGTCGACGCTGGTCCGGTATCGACAACTCGTGACGCATCAAATCGTCCCCGCCATCGGTCACCACCGACTCGACCGGCTGCAGCCGGAGCACGTGGAGAAGCACTACAGCGACCTGCTGGGGGAGGGGCTCGCACCGGCCTCGGTCTTGCAGGCGCACCGGGTGCTCTCTCGTGCCCTCAAAGTGGCTACGCAGCGTGACAGGATCGCCCGCAACATCTGCACGCTCGTCGATGCTCCAAGCGTCGAGCGCGAGGAGTTCGGCCGCTGTCCGGCGAGGATGCCCGGCGGGTGCTCAACGCAGCGCAGGGTCGCCGCAACGCGGCCCGGTGGTCCGTCGCTCTAGCCCTCGGTCTGCGACAGGGCGAGGCGCTCGGGTTGACGTGGAGCGCCGCTGACCTCGAGGCCGGAGCGCTGACCGTGCGCCAGGCGTTGCAGCGGCAGCCCGGTAGCGGCCTGGTGTTCGTGCAGCCGAAGTCACGGGCCGGCCGCCGGACGATCGCACTGCCTAGTCAACTTCGCGACGCGCTGCGGGCCCACCGGACGGCCCAGCTCGCCGAGCGGATGGTGGCCGGGTCCGTATGGGAGGACTACGACCTGGTCTTCTGCCAGGAGAACGGCCGGCCCATCGATCCGCGCAGCGATCTGCGGGCGCAGAAGTCCTTGCTCGCGGCTGCCGGAGTCCGCGATGCCCGCCTGCACGATGCCCGGCACACGGCCGCGACTCTGCTGCTGCAGCAGGGCGTGCCGGCGCGGGTGGCGATGGACATCCTCGGCCACTCGCAGATTTCCCTCACTCTCGGCGTCTACAGCCACGTCGTCCCGGAGTTGGCAGAGGACGCCACCCGGCGCATGGGAGAGGCACTGTGGGGGTGAGATGGCAACCACTGTGGCACCGTGGGCACATCATCGAACGGCCTGCAGACGAGAAGACGCAGGTCACTGCGGTGGGGCGGGTGGGGCTCGAACCCACGACCGGCGGATTATGAGTCCGCAGCTCTGACCGGCTGAGCTACCGCCCCGCGAGCACCGACGACGATGCCACAGCCGGCCCGCGGTCAGTCACGCCGCCCCCGGCGCCGCCACCAGGCCCGCGCACCCCACGTCACGGCGACGAGCAGCGCCACCCCGGTGATCCAGCCGGCCGCCTCCGCCCGCTGCGGCCCGAGCGGGCTGAAGACCGCCGATCCGATCGCGTAGCCGACCACCACGACCAGAAATCCGGGCACGGCCAGGACGAGGAGGAACACAGTTCGCTCTTCGGCCCCGCCCCGGCCGCCGGATGCACCCCGTCCCGCACCATGGACCGGTGCGGGCAGCGGCGGAGCGGACCTGGGTCCGCGCGGGCGCCCTGCTGCTCGTCCTCGTCGCCGGCGGGGTGGCGGCCCTCGTCGTCGACCTGCCGTCGCTGGACGTGGTGCGAGCGCGGCTCGACGCCGCCGGCAGCCTCGGCCTCGTCGTCCTGTCGCTGGCGCTCGGCGTCGCCCTGCTGGCCCCGGTGCCCCGCACCGCCATCTCGGTGCTCATCGGTGTCGTCGCCGGGTTCTGGCCCGGCCTCGCCGTGGCGCTGGGCGGCGCGATGCTCGGGGGCCTGGGCGCCTTCGCGCTGAGCCGGTGGCTGGGCCGCGACGCCGCCACCCGGCTCGCCGGCCGGTGGGTGGCGCGCGTCGACCGACTCGTGGGGGAGCGGGGCTTCGTCCCCGTGCTCACCGCCCGGCTCATCCCCGTCGTGCCGTTCACGCCGCTGAGCTACGCGGCCGGCCTCACCATGATCCGCCCGGTGCCGTACGCGGCCGCGACGGCGCTCGGGGTCGTCCCGGGCACGGTGGTGCAGGTGGGCATCGGGGCGGCGGCGCCGCTGATGATCGAGCAGGGCACCGTGTTCACCGTCGTCCCGGCGGTCGTCGCCGTCCTCGTCGCGGCCGGGCTGGTGTGGCGACGACGCCACCGCCGGACCACGCCCGACGAGGGCTAACCGCGGCCGAACAGCCGGCCGAGCACCCCGCCGGCGCCGCCCATCGTCCGGGCCGCGAGCTGGAGGATCGGTCCGCCCGGGATCCCCGGCACGGCCTGCACGATCGGCGCCAGCCGCAGCAGCCCCGGGACGTCGTGCACCTTGAGCCGGCGCCGCGCCACGGCCGGGACCGGGTTGGCCCGCCCGGACGCCGCCTCCAGCAGCAGGTCGGCCGCGGCCTCGACCGCGGCGCCGTCGATCCGGCCGGCGGGCACGCGGGTGACCGTCCAGCCGTCCCGGTCGGCCGCGAACCGCCAGCCGCCGTCCGGGGTGGCCAGCGTCGCCCCGCCGGTGATGCCGCACGACGCGGCCAGCGCGCCGGTCACGTCGGCGAGCGCCGCGAGCCCGGCCTGCAGCACGTCCTCCGGCACGGGGGGAGCGCCGGCGTCGGCCAGGTCGAGGCCGTGCACCGCCAGCTCGTAGGCCTGACCGAGGACGACGGAGAGCAGAGGGAGCCGCCCGACCACGGAGACCGTCGGTGCCGTGTCGAGCTCGACCGGCTCCTCGGTCAGGTAGCGCTCGGTGGCGTCGCGGTTGCGGCGCAGCCCGGCCAGGACCTCCGCGCGGGAGGCGTCGCGGTGGGCGGCGGTGACGCGGGCGTTGACCGCGTCGACGTCCGGTTGCTCCCCGGTGCCGCCGGACCGCGCGGACGCGATCAGGTCGGCCATGGCCGTGTTCTCCGGCCACAGGCCCAGGTGGACGCAGACCTCGTGCGCCCGCCAGCCCGGCAGCCGGCTCCGGCGGTCCAGGTCGACCTCCGCTGCCTGGGCCAGGAAGGCGTCCCACGCGGGCAGTACCAGCGCCGCCACCTGCTCGCGCCCGTCCCCGGCCATGCCCTGCCGGCGCGCGGCGTGCTCTGCAGCCATGGGAGCGGGCTACCCGCCGTCCGCGGGTGGCAGGCCTGTGACCCTCGGCACGGCGCCGGGGTGCGGCGCCACCCCCCGACGGGTGAGACCGGTCAAGGACGGCGGCGCCCCTCCCGATCCTCCGCACGTGGCAGGACCGACGGGGGTACCGCAGGCGGGACGGGGGCGCGGCCGCGCCGTCCCGCGGCTGCTCGCCGCCCTGCGGACCGCGCTCTACCGGCGGCTGGCCGAGGACGACGACCGCGCCGCCTACTGGGTCCGGCACGTCAGGACCGGCATCGTGCTCAGCGAGGCCGGCGGCTGGGCGGTCATCGGCTACTGCCTGCTGACCGACTCGCCCGCGCGCGACTCCCTGGTCGTGTTCGGCATGGCGGCCGCCGTCGTCGTCCTCACGCCCTGCCTGCTCCTGCTGCCGCTGGCCGCGATGATGCGCGACGCCCGCGGCCCGTTGCTCTTCTACTCCTGGAGCGTCGGCGTCACCGCCATGGTCGGCGTGGGCACGCGGATCGACGGTGGCGGTTCCAGCCCGCTGTTCGCCCTGCTGTTCCTGACCCTCGCCTACATGGCGTTCACCTACACCCCCGGCGGGGTGGTGCTGGTCGGGACCGCCATGGCCGCCAGCTACGTGCTGATCGCCCTGCCGGACATCACGCTCGCGGTGCTCTTCATCTCGGTGGTCATGGGGGCGTTCACCCTGGTGTGCGCCATGGCGTCGGCGAACTACTGGCGCGCCCACGACCGCCAGGTCGAGCTCATCCGCACCCAGCAGACACTGGCCTCCACCGACCCGCTGACCGGGCTGTGCAACCGGCGCGCTTTCCTCCGCCGGCTCGAGCTGGCGCTGGACGAGACGTCGACGACGGTCATCTGCCTCGTGGACCTCAACGGCTTCAAGAGCGTCAACGACCGCAGGGGCCACGGCGCCGGGGACGCGGTGCTGCAGCAGGTGGCGCAGGCGCTGGCCGCGTCGGTCCGGGAGTCCGACACCGTGGCGCGGCTCGGCGGCGACGAGTTCGCCGTCCTGGCCGGGGTGAGCGCGGCGCTGCCGGCCGACTCCCTGGCCGAGCGGCTGCGCGCCGCCGTGGCGCTCGCCGGCCGGTCCGTCGGCGTCACCGCCAGCGTGGGCGTCGCCCAGGTCTGCGCCGGGGACGACGTCCTCGACCTGCTGCACCGCGCCGATGCCGCGATGTACCGCGCCAAGACCGCCGGCGGCGACCGGGTGACCGTCCCCAGCGCCTGACCGCTTGCCGCCGGCCGCGCACCGGGTCAGCCTGGGGCCGTGGCGCGCAGCGGGAAGTCCCTCGGCACCGTCGTCCGGTGGGACGACGACGCGGGCCGTGGCTGGATCGACGTCCCCGACCTGCCCGGCGAGCAGTGCTGGGTGCCGGCGTCGGTCGTCCACCGCAGCACCGGGCGCGACGTCCTCCGGGCCGGGCAGGTGGTCGAGGTCGAGTGGGAGGAGACCCCGGACGACGGCGTCCGTGCCGTCCGGGTGACGCCCCGGGAGGACCTGCTGATCCCCGGCGGTTGACTCAGCTCGGGCGCAGCTCGCCGGTCTCGACCATGCGCTCGGCCACCTCGCGGACCTTGGTGTTGCTCTCCATCGACACCCGGACGAGGGCCTGGAACGCCTGGTCCGCGGTGAGCTTGTAGCGCTCCATGAGGATGCCCTTGGCCTGGTCGATGACCGCCCGCGAGTCCAGCGCGACCCGCAGGTGCTCCACCCGCTCGACGGCGGTGGAGTAGAGGTACATGTTCGACACGGGGACGACGGCGTAGGAGGCGAACCGCTCGGCCAGCGCCCGCGCGGCGTCGTCCGAGGGCGCGGTCCCGCGCAGGTAGACGTTCAGGCCGCCGCCCACGTGCTCCTGCACCGGCAGGGGCACGGAGAGCACGCTGCGGCACCCCTGTTCGGCCGCGCGGGCGGCCAACTCCGGCCACCGGCCGTCGGCGCCGGTGTCGGGGCAGGCCGCCGGGCGGCCGGTGGACGCGGCCTCCAGGCACGGGCCGGCGCCGAGGGCGTACTGCACCTGGTCGAGGTCGAGGGCCAGGTCGTGGCTGGCGGCCACGGTGCGCGGCCGCTCCTGCGTGAGGATGGTCACCGAGGTGGCCGGGTCCCCGGGCAGCACCCGGGCGGCGACGTCGGCGACCAGCTGGACGAGCGACTGCAGCGAGTGGTCGGCGAAGGACAGGCGGCCGAGCTCTTCGAACGCGCGCTGGACGGCATCCGGGCTCGGGTCGGGGCGGGTCACGATCGTTCCTCAGGCGGCAGGGGAGGACTCCCCACGACCTTGAAGGGAGCCCGGCGAGCGGGGATGTCCCCGCACCGCACGCCGGCTGTTGGACGCGCTGCGGACTGGGACGTCACTCTAGCGGCCGGTACCGATCCGGTTCCGGCGGGTCGGGGGTCGACGCGTCGGCCCGACGTCGGCGTGTCACCGGCCGGCGGCGGCGCGCCGACCGTTACGCTGCGTGAGTGCCGGGCGGCGTGGCTCGACACGCCGTCGGGACGCGTCGGCGGGTGGCTTGACACCGTTGCGTGGAGCGTCCACGGAACGAGATGACTCGCTGGACGACGGGCCACCGGCCGTGGTATGGCCGCTGACCAGCGCTAAAGCGCATACCACGTCACCTTGCGTCACTTTCGCCGCTTCCGCCTCATCCGCACTGGCGCGACAGGGTCACCATCGTGCAGACTGTCTGCGGGAGCCCTGCTCCGTCATTGCCGAATACAGCGCGTCACCGAATCGATGGGTCCGTAGGGGAAGACGAGACCGATCGAGTCGATGGAGGTGCCTCGTGCAGCGACGGTCTACCCAGGGTGTCGTCTTCGTGCACGCGTGCCCGAAGGCGCTGTGCCAGCACGTCGAGTGGGCGCTCGAACGCGTCGTCGGCGCGCCGGTCTCCCTGTCGTGGGCCGAGCAGCCCGCGGCGCACGGGTCGTACCGTGCCGAGGTCGCCTGGACGGGCGCGCCCGGGACCGGTGCGAAGCTGGTCGCTGCCCTGCGCGCATGGCCCATGCTGCGGTTCGAGGTGACCGAGGAAGCCAGCCACGGCAACGACGGCGAGCGCATGTCCTACGTGCCCGGTCACGGTGTGTACCGCGCGCCCACGAGCGCCAACGGCGACCTCGTGGTGACCGAGCAGCAGCTGCGCCACCTGGCCGCGACCGCCACCTCCATCGAGGCGTTCCGGCACGGGGTCGACGAGCTCCTCGGCGCCGCCTGGGACGCCGATCTGGAGGTCTACCGGCACGCCGGCGACGGCAGCCCGATCACCTGGCTGCACCAGGTCGTCTGAGGAGAACCTGCAGGTCACGATCCGACTACGACACACCCGCTAGGGGCGGGCAGCCGTCGTAAGGTGAGAACCCGGTCGTCCGGACGCCGTCGGGGAAGCGGCGTCCGGGCGACCGTTCCACGTCCCGCGGCCGCTCACCCGGCGCCCGCGTCCTCCCTCACGGCAACAGGTCCTCCCTCACGCTGCGACGCGAGGGAGGACCTGTTCGGATCAGGTGAGCTGATCGTGGCCGCGGCTACAGCGGGATGTTGCCGTGGGCGCCGCGGCCGGCAGGCGCCGACGCCAGCGCCTGCACCAGCCGGCGCTTGGTGTGCGACGGCTCCACCACCTCGTCGACGACGCCGATCTCGCGGGCCCTGTTCACCCCGCCGGCGATCCGCTCGTGCTCGGCGGCCAACTGCTCGTGCAGCGCGTCGCGCTCCCCGGGCGGGGCGGCGGCCAGCTTCTTGCGGTGCAGGATGCCGACCGCGGCCTTGGCCCCCATGACGGCGACCTCCGCGCCCGGCCACGCGAACACCGCCGTCGCGCCCAGCGAGCGGGAGTTCATCGCGATGTAGGCGCCGCCGTAGGACTTGCGCGTCACCAGCGTCACCCGGGGGACGACGGCCTCGGCGAAGGCGTGCAGCAGCTTGGCCCCGCGCCGCACCACGCCGTCCCACTCCTGACCGACGCCGGGCAGGTAGCCGGGGACGTCGACCAGCACCACGAGCGGGACGCCGAACGCGTCGCACATCCGCACGAACCGGGCCGCCTTCTCGGCCGACGCCGAGTCCAGGCAACCGCCCAGCCGCAGCGGGTTGTTGGCGATGACGCCCACCGTCCGCCCGGCGATCCGGCCCAGCGTGGTCACGATGTTCGGCGCGAACCGCGGGTGCAGCTCCAGCCCGGGGGAGTCGAGGACGGCGGCCACCAGCGGCTTGACGTCGTAGGCCCGCTGCGGCTGCTCGGGCAGCAGCGCCCGCAGGTCGACGTCCGGCTCGTCCTCGGCCGGCGCGAAGGTGCCCTGGTCGGCCAGCAGCGACACCGCCTGGCGCGCCGTCTCCAGCGCGTCGGGCTCGGACTCGGTGACCACGTGGACGACGCCGGAGCGCCGGCCGTGGGTGTCGGGCCCGCCGAGCTGCTCCTGGTCGACCACCTCGCCGGTGACCGAGCGGACGACGTCCGGTCCGGTGACGAACACCCGACCGGCCGGCCCCATGATCACCAGGTCGGTGAGCGCCGGGCCGTAGGCGGCGCCGCCGGCCGCGGGGCCGAGCACCACCGAGATCTGCGGGATCCGCCCCGACGCCCGCACCATCGCCTCGAAGACCTCGCCGACGGCGTGCAGCGCGACGACGCCCTCGGCCAGGCGGGCGCCGCCGGAGTGCCAGATGCCGACGACGGGCACGCGCTCGCGCAGCGCGGCGTCGATGGCGTCGACGATGTGCCGGCAGCCGTCGACGCCCATGGCGCCGCCCATGACGGTGGCGTCGGTGCAGAACGCGACGGTCGGCGTCCCGGCCACGGTGCCGCGGCCGGCGACGACGCCGGAGGTGTCGCGGCCGACCAGCAGCTGCAGCGAGCCCTCGTCGAAGAACCGGCGCAGCCGGTCCTCGGGGTCGCGGGGATCGGGTGTGGTGGGCGAGGTCGGGGCAGCTGCCTGCAGGGTGGTCATGCGACCTCCACGGAACCGGGCTCGGGACGGGACTGCCGGGCGCTCACGCCGTCGTGAAGACCAGGGCGATGTTGTGGCCGCCGAAGCCGAACGAGTCGTTCACGGCGGCGGTGAGCTGCGCCTTGCGCGGCTCGTGGCGCACGATGTCGAGCGCCTGGACGGCGGCGTCGTCGTCCGGGTCGTCGAGGTTGGCGGTGGCGGGCACGACCTGGTCGCGCAGCGCCAGGATGGTGAACACCGACTCCAGCGCGCCGGCGGCGCCGAGCAGGTGGCCGGTCTGGCTCTTGGTCGCCGTCACCAGCACGTGGTCGCCGATGGACGAGCGGATGGCGGCCGCCTCGGCGGTGTCGCCGACCGGCGTGGAGGTCGCGTGCGCGTTGACGTGCCCGATGTCGGCGGGGGAGACCCCGGCGTCGCGCAGCGCCGCGCCGATCGCCCGCCCGGCGCCCTCGCCCTCGGGGTGCGGGGCGACCAGGTCGTAGCCGTCGGCGGTGGCACCGGCGCCGGCCAGCCGGGCGTGCACGGTCGCGCCGCGCCCGTGGGCGGAGTCGGCCCGCTCGAGCACCAGCGCCGCGGCGCCCTCGCCCAGCACGAACCCGTCGCGGGCCTTGTCGAACGGCCGCGAGGCCCGGTGGGGCTCGTCGTTGCGGGTGCTCATCGCGCGCATCGCGGCGAAGCCGGCCATCGGCAGCGGGTGGATGCACGCCTCGGCGCCGCCGACCAGGACGACGTCGGCGCGGTCGAAGCGCAGCAGGTCCAGGCCCCAGCGGATCGCCTCGGCGCCGGAGGCGCAGGCGCTGACCGGCGCGTGCACGCCGCCCTTGGCGCCGATGGCGAGGCCCACCGCCGCGGCCGGGCCGTTGGGCATGAGCATCGGGATGGTGAAGGGGGAGACCCGCTTGGGGCCCTTCTCCTCCAGGACGTCGTCCTGGCCGAGCAGGGTCAGCGCGCCGCCGATGCCGGTGCCGAAGACGACGGCGATCCGCTCGGGCGCGACATCGAGCTCGGCGGCGCCGGACTCGGCCCACGCCTGCTCGGCGGCGACCACCGCGGCCTGCTGGCTGCGGTCGAGCCGCCGGGCGCGGACCCGGTCGAGCTGCTCGGACGGGTCGGTCGCCATGCGGGCCACCAGCTGGGCCGGGTAGTCCTTGACCCAGTCGTCGGTGATCCGCTCGACCCCCGACCGCCCGGCCAGCAGCGCCTCCCACGTGCTGGCCACGTCACCGCCGAGCGGCGTGGTGGCGCCGAGGCCGGTGACGACGACGTCACTGGTTGACGTGCTCATCGCTATGTCCTCTCAGATGGCCGGGCGATCGGGATGAGGCCTCAGCCTTGGTTCTTCTCGATGTAGCTGATGGCGTCGCCGACGGTCTTGATGTTGCCGAGCTCGTCGTCGGGGATCGCCACGCCGAACTTGTCCTCGACGGCGGTCGCGATCTCGACCATGGACAGGGAGTCCACGTCGAGGTCCTCGGTGAAGGACTTCTCGGGGGTGGCGTCGGCGGGGGTGACGCCGGCCACCTCCTCCAGGATCTCGCCGAGTCCGGCCTGGATCTCCTGGGTGCTGGCCACGCGGGGTCCTCTCTCTCGGATGGTGGCGGCGCGCCGCGGTGGCGCACCGCCGTCGTCCGGGACGGGGTGTCCCGGCAGATCGATGGTTCAGGGCAGGCGCAGGACCTGCCCGGCGAAGGTCAGCCCGGCGCCGTAGCCGAGGACCAGGCACAGGTCGCCCGACTTGGCCTCGCCGGACTCCAGCAGCGCGGTCAGCGCCAGCGGGATCGACGCCGCCGAGGTGTTGCCGGACTGCACGATGTCGCGTGCGACGACGGTGCGCTCGGGCAGGCCGAGCTTCCGGGTCATCGACTCGACGATGCGCAGGTTGGCCTGGTGCGGGGCGAAGACGTCGATGTCCTGCGGGCCGACGCCGGCGGACTCCATCGCCTGGAACAGCGTCTCGGTGAGCTTGGTGGTCGCCCAGCGGTAGACGGCCTGGCCGGCCATGGTCATCGTCGACTTCCCGGCCGCGATCTCGATGGCGTTGTGCTGGTCGCCGTCGCTGCCCCACGCGACGGGGCCGATGCCCGGCTCGTCGGCGGCGCCCACCACGGCCGCGCCGGCGCCGTCGGCGAAGATCACCGCGGTCGACCGGTCGTTCGTGTCCGTGACGTCGGTCAGCCGCTCCACGCCGATGACCAGCCCGTTGCGCGCCGACCCGGCGCGGATGGCGTCGTTGACCAGGCCGAGGGCGTAGCAGAACCCGGCGCACCCGGCGTTGAGGTCGAACGAGCCCGGCCGCGGCACCCCGAGCCGGTAGGCGATCTGCGGGCCGACCCCCGGGATCGGCGCCCGCAGGCTGGCGCTGGCGGCGATGACGAGGTCGATCTCGTCGGGGGCGAGGCCGCTGGCCGCGATCGCCTTGCCGCCGGCGGCGACGGCCATCTCGACGAGCGTCTCGTCCTCACCGGCCCAGCGCCGCTCGGCGATGCCGACCCGGGTCTGGATCCACTCGTCGTTGGTGTCCATGACCTGGGCCAGCTCGTGGTTGGTCACCCGGCGGCGCGGCCGGTACCCGCCGAGCCCCAGGATGCGCGCGCCGGGGGCGCCCTGGCTCTGCTGGATGCGAGCGGTCATGCCGAAACCTCCGGGTAGAGACGGGCCAGCGGGTCGCCTGCGTCGACCAGGTCGCCCTCGTGCACGAGCCACTCGGCCAGTACCCCGTCGTAGCCGGCCGAGACGTGGACCTCCTCGCGGCGGCTGCGGACGACGCCCAGCGGCGTGCCGGCCGGCAGCCGGCTGCCCTCGGCGACGTCGGCCGGGCTGACCGTCCCGCGCACGGGCGCGACGACGACCCGCCAGTCGGGCAGGTGGTCGGGCTCGGGCCGGCCGCGCTCGGCGGCGATCAGCTCGCGGGCGCGGTCGAGGTCGGCCGGGCTGCTGACGGCGAGGATCTCGATGTCGGCGCCCTTCCACTCCCGCTTGGCCAGCCCGGCCAGCGCGCCGGCCGGCGGCAGCTCGATCGCGGCGGTCACGCCCAGGTCGCGCATGGTGGCCAGGCAGGCGTCGAACCGCACGGGGCTGGTGACCTGGCTGACCAGGCGGGTGAGCGCCTCGGCGCCGCTCTCGACCGCCGCGCCGTCGGCGTTGGACAGCAGCAGCCTGCTCGGGTCGGCCGGCCGGAGCCCGCCGATCAGACCCTCGAGCTCCTCGCGGGCCGAGCCCATGTAGGAGGTGTGGAAGGCGCCGGCCACCGACAGCGCCATGACCCGCGCCTTGGCCGGCGGCTCGGCCTTGAGGGCCGCCAGCCCGTCGAGCGGCCCGGCGACGACGACCTGGCCGCCGCCGTTGTAGTTGGCGGCCTGCAGCCCGTGCCGGTCCAGCGCCGCCGCCAGCTCCTCGGGGTCACCACCCAGGACGGCGGACATGCCGGTCGGCGTCTGCGCGCAGGCGGCGGCCATCGCCCGGCCGCGGACGGCGGTCAGCGCGATCGCCGCCTCGACCGACAGCACGCCGGCCAGCGCCGCGGCGGTGAGCTCGCCGACGCTGTGCCCGGCGATGACGACGTCGCGGCCGGCGTGCGGGCTGTGCACGACCGGACCGGGCAGGCCGCCGAGCTCGCGGGCGATGAAGAGGCCCATCGCGACCACCAGCGGCTGGGTGACCGCGGTGTCCTTGATCGCCTCGGCGTCCCCGGACGTGCCGAGGGTCAGCAGGTCGGCGTCGGCGATGGCCCCGGCCCAGCGGAAGAACGGCTCCGCGCCGGGGAGGTCGAGCCAGTCGGTGAGCATCCCGGGCTTCTGGGCACCCTGTCCGGGGGCGAGGACGGCCAGCACGTCTTCACCGTGCCAGGGATCACCGGCGTCCGCGCCTGGGAGCGGCACGAAAGCACACCGCTGATCTTTGGAGGGTTCCCACAAAGCACACTCGGCGGACGCGCGGATCCGGCCCGGATCGTGGTAGGGACCACACTGGTGTGACCAGTGGGACCAACGGCACTCAGTGCCAGAGGGAACTGTCCCGGCCCAGCTGCGCCAGCGCCAGGGCGACCTGCAGCGTCCAGCTGCCCCGCGGATCGGTCGCCGACACCCCGGTCAGCTCCGCCGCGCGCCGGAGCCGGTAGCGGACGGTGTTGGGGTGCACGAACAGCGCCCGCGCGCTGGCCTCCAGGTTGCCGCCGCCGGCGAGCACCGCCCGCACCGTCTCCAGCACCTCGCCGCCGGCGGTCTGCAGGGGGCCGGCGATCCGCTCGGCGAGCGCGGCGCGGGCCAGCGGGTCCCCGTCAAGGGCCCGCTCCGCGAGCAGCGCGTCGGCGGCGACCGGCCGGGGCGCCCCCGGCCAGGCCGGGGCCGCCCGCAGGCCGGCCAGGGCGGCCGCGGCCGACTCGGCCGCGCGGCTCAGCCCGTCGACCACCGGGCCGACCACCACCGGGCCGGGGCCGAACTCGTCGCTGACCCGCTCGGCCACCGACTCCAGGTCGCTCTGCCCGCCCAGGACGACGACGAGCTGGTCGGCGTGCACCCCCACCAGTACCTCCGCGCGCATCGAGCGGGCGGCCCGGCGCACCGCGGCGTGCGCGTCACCGGCCCCCGGCGCGGCCCCGACCAGGACGACGACCGGGCTCATCGTGGCCCAGCCGAGCGCCGCCGCCCGCCCGGGCAGCTCCTCGGACCGCTCGCCGCGGACCAGCGCGTCGACGACGAGCGCCTCGAGGCGGGCGTCCCAGGCACCGCGGTTCTCGGCGAAGCTGGCGTAGACGTGCGCGGTGGCGAAGGCGACCTCGCGGCTGAACGTCAGGACGGCGATCCGCAGCGCCTCGGCGTCACCGGGCTCGGCCACCGAGGCGACGTGGTCGTCCATCACCTCCACGGTCACCTTGATCAGGTCGACGGTCTGCCGCAGCGGGACGGCCCGCACCAGCTCGCGCGGCGCGGCGCCGAACACCTCGCCGGTCAGCTTGGGCGGGCGGCCGGGGTTGCGGCACCACTCGACCAGCGAGGCGATGCCGTTCTGCGCGACCAGCATCACCCACGAGCGCTGGTCGGCCGGCATCGCCCGGAACCACGACAGCTGCTCGTCCATGCGCGCCACGGCCTGCGTGGCGAGGGCACCCGAGGCGCGCTCGAGCCGGCGCAGCGTGGCGTCGCTCGGCGGGCGGTTGCTCACCCGGCCGGTCACAGTGCGGTCCTCCCCGTCGAGTCGTCCCCGGTCAGCGTGTCACGCCGTCGCCCGTCGGGGAGAGTGGACCCGTGGACGTTCCCCCGGACGGTGCCTCGCCGGTCGCCCGGCGCCGCGCGCTGGTCGCGGCCGCCCTCGGCTACCTCGTGGTGGCCGTGCTGGGCGCGGGCGTGCTGGCCGGCTTCGCGCCCCAGGTGGACCTCGACGGCGTGGTGAGCGAGGCGGTCTACGCCGGCGACGACCGCGCGACGGGGCTGAACGGGCTGCTGCAGGTGCTGACCGCGCCCGGGCTCTCGGCCTTCCGGGTCCTCGTGCTGCTCCCGGTCGTCGCCTGGCTGGTCCTGGGGCGGGCCTGGTGGGTCGCCGCCTGGGTGCTCACCGCGACCGTCCTCGTCGGGCCGCTGACCACGCTGCTGAAGGAGTTCTTCGGCCGGGTGCGGCCGGACTTCGACGAGGGAGGCGCGCGGCTGGACTCCCTCAGCTTCCCCAGCGGGCACTCCTCGGGGATCGCCACGCTGGTCACCGTGGTGCTCGTGCTCCTCTGGCCGCTGCTCGGCGTGGGCGCGCGGCGGGTGTGCCTGGCGGCGGGGGTCGCCCTGGTCGTCCTGGTGGGGCTGACCCGGCTGTGGCTGGGGGTCCACTTCTTCTCCGACGTCGTCGGCGGCTGGGCGTTCGGGCTGGCCTGGACGCTGACCGTCGCGCTGCTCTTCGGCGCCCTGCCCGGCGGCCGCGCGGCGCTGCCGGTCCGCCGCGACGCGGCGGTGGTCCCGTGAGCCTCGACCAGCGCGTGGTCGCCGCGCCGGACGACGGCTCGCTCGGGCCGCTGCTGCGCCTGGCCGACGACCGGCTGGGCGCGGGGGAGGGCTACGGGCGGCACGAGCACCGGGCGGTCGACGTCGTCGCCGTCGTCCTGGCCGGGTCGCTGCGGCACGCGTGGGGGGACGGCGCCGAGGTCGCCGCGGGCGACGTCGCCGTGCTGCGGTCCGGCGCCGGGCTGACCCACGACGAGGTGGCCGGCGAGACGGGCGCCCGGGTGCTGCAGGCCTACCTGCGCGCCGCCGACCCGGCGGCGCCGCCGTCGCACGCCGTGCACCGCGCGCCGCGGGGCTGGGTCGACCTCGGGCGGGACGACGCCCGGCTGTGGGTCGGGCCGCCCGAGCGGGCGCCCGAGGGGCAGCTCACCGTCGACGGCGGCGGGCTCGTCGTCGTCTGGCGGCTGGCGGCCACCCGGCCCGACTGGGCCGCGTTCTGAGGCGGCGGCGAGACTGGGGAGCATGCCGACCAGCGCCGCCGACCTCCTCGCCGCCGCCTACTCCGACGCCGACCGCACCATCGACCTGCGGCGCCGGCTGCACCGCCGGCCCGAGATCGGGCTGCACCTGCCGAACACGCAGGCCACCGTGCTGGAGGCGCTGCGCGACCTGCCGATCGAGGTGACCACCGGCCGCTCGACCAGCTCGGTGGTCGGCGTGCTGCGGGGCGCGCGCCCGGGGCCGACCTTCCTGCTGCGCGGCGACATGGACGCGCTGCCGGTGCACGAGGACACCGGCCTGCCGTTCGCCTCCGAGGTCCCCGGGGCGATGCACGCCTGCGGGCACGACACCCACGTCGCCATGCTGCTCGGCGCCGCGCGGCTGCTCGCCGACCGCCGCGACGAGCTGGCCGGGCAGGTCGTGTTCATGGTCCAGCCGGGGGAGGAGGGCTTCCACGGCGCCCGCTACATGCTCGACGAGGGGCTGCTCGACGCCGTCCCCGAGGCGCCGGTGAGCGGGGCGTTCGCGCTGCACATCTCCTCGACGTTCGCGAGCGGCACGATCAACGTGCGGCCGGGGCCGATGATGGCCGCCGCCGACCAGTGGCGGATCACCGTCAAGGGCCGCGGCGGGCACGCCTCGATGCCCTACACCGCCAACGACCCGATCCCGGTCGCCGCCGAGATCGTGCTGGCGCTGCAGACGCTGGTCACCCGCCGCGTCGACGTGTTCGACCCGGCGGTGGTCACCGTGGCGCACCTGGAGGCCGGGTCGACGAGCAATGTCATCCCCGACTCGGCGTTCCTGGAGGGCACGATCCGCACGCTGTCGGCGGAGAACCGGCGGATGATCGTCGCCGCCGTCGAGCGGGTGGCGGCGACCATCGCCGCGGCGCACGAGATGACCGCCGAGTTCGAGCACGTCGAGGGCTACCCGGTGACGGTCAACGACGCCGGCGCCGCCGCGGTCGTGCTCGACACGGCGGCCGCGCTGCTCGGCCCGCAGGCCGCCGCGCCGATGGCCGCGCCGCTCATGGGCGCCGAGGACTTCTCCTACGTGCTCGAGCGGGTGCCGGGGGCGCTGGCCTTCCTCGGCGCCTGCCCGCCCGGGCTGGAGCCGGAGACCGCCCCGGCCAACCACTCCAACCTCGTGGTGTTCGACGAGGAGCCGCTGCCCGCGGGCGTCGCCCTCTACGCCCGCATGGCCCTGGACGCGCTCGCCGGCTGACGGTCGCGGAGTCCCGGGGCGCGGAGAACGCCGCCCTGGGACTCCGCACCGGCCGTCACGTCGCGGGGCTGGGGTCCGACCGCTCCTCCTGCGGAGCGGCCTGCACCTCGCGGACCTGGTACTTCTCGACGGCCTGCCGGACGACGTCGCGGTCCAGCCAGTTCCAGTCGGCGAGCGAGGCGAGCGTCCGGACGACGATCGACTCGGCGTCGACGTGGAAGTGCCGGCGCAGCGCCGGGCGGGTGTCGGAGAGGCCGAACCCGTCGGTGCCCAGCGACCGCATGCCGTGCGGCGCGTACGGCGCGATCAGGTCCGGGACGGCGCGCATCCAGTCGGACACCGCGACGACGGGGCCCTCGGCCTCCTGCAGCCGCTGCGTGACGTACGGGACCCGGGCCTCCTCCTCGGGGTGCAGGAGGTTGTGCTCCTCGGCCTCGACCGCCTCGCGGCGCAGCTCGGTCCACGACGTCACCGACCACACGTCGGCCGAGACGCCCCAGTCCTGCGCCAGCAGCTCCTGCGCCCGCAGCGCCCACGGCACGGCGACGCCGGAGGCGAGGATCTGCGCCTTCTTGCCGTTCTCGACCTGCGGCCCCTCGGCGTACCTGTACATGCCGGCCAGCAGGCCGCGCACGTCCAGGTCCGCCGGCTCGGCCGGCTGCGAGATCGGCTCGTTGTAGACGGTCAGGTAGTAGAAGACGTCGGGGCTGCGGTGGCCGCCCAGCGGGCCGCCCGGGTCGTTGCCGTACATCCGCAGCAGCGCGTCCTTGGTGATGTGCGCGACCTCGTAGGAGAACGCCGGGTCGTAGCTCACCACCGCCGGGTTGGTGTGCGCGAGCAGCAGCGAGTGCCCGTCCTCGTGCTGCAGCCCCTCGCCGTTGAGCGTCGTCCGCCCGGCGGTGGCGCCGAGCAGGAAGCCGCGCGCCATCTGGTCGCCGGCCGCCCAGAACGCGTCGCCGGTCCGCTGGAACCCGAACATCGAGTAGAAGATGTAGATCGGGATCATGTGCTCGCCGTGCGTGGCGTAGGAGGTCCCGACGGCGGTGAACGACGCCGCGGAGCCGGCCTCGTTGATGCCCTCGTGCAGGATCTGCCCCTGCTGCGACTCCTTGTAGGCCAGCATCAGCTCGCGGTCGACCGAGGTGTAGCGCTGGCCCGCCGGGTTGTAGATCTTCTGCGTCGGGAACAGCGAGTCCATGCCGAAGGTGCGGGCCTCGTCGGGGATGACGGGCACGAACCGCGGGCCGAGCTCGGGGTCCTTGAGCATCTCCTTGAGCATGCGGACGAACGCCATCGTCGTCGCCACCTCCTGCTTGCCGGAGCCCCGGCGCAGGATGTCGACCGCCTTGTCGTCGGGCGCCTTGAGCGGCTTGGCGTCGGTGCGCCGGCGGGGGACCGAGCCGCCCAGCTGCCGGCGGCGCTCGAGCATGTACCGCATCTCGTCGCCGTCCGGGTCGGGCTTGTAGTACGGCGGCAGGGTCTTGTCGAGCGCCTCGTCGGGGATGTCGAGGTAGAGCCGGTCCCGGAAGGCGGCGAGGTCCTCGGCGGTCAGCTTCTTCATCTGGTGGGTCGAGTTGCGGCCCTCGAAGTGGCTGCCGAGCGTCCAGCCCTTGATCGTCTTGGCCAGGATGACCGTCGGCTGGCCCTTGTGCTCCACCGCCGCCTTGTAGGCCGCATAGAGCTTGCGGTAGTCGTGCCCGCCGCGGGAGAGGTCCCAGATCTCCTTGTCGCTCATGTGCTCGACGAGCTTGCGGGTGCGCGGGTCGCGGCCGAAGAAGTGCTCGCGGACGAACGCGCCGTCCTCGGCCTTGTAGGTCTGGTAGTCGCCGTCGGGCGTCTGGTTCATCAGGTTGACCAGCGCGCCGTCGCGGTCGGCGGCGAGCAGCGGGTCCCACTCGCGACCCCAGATCACCTTGATCACGTTCCAGCCGGCGCCGCGGAAGAACGACTCGAGCTCCTGGATCACCTTGCCGTTGCCGCGGACCGGCCCGTCGAGGCGCTGCAGGTTGCAGTTGACGACGAAGGTGAGGTTGTCCAGCTCCTCGCGCGCGGCCAGGCCGATCGCGCCGAGCGACTCGGGCTCGTCCATCTCGCCGTCGCCCAGGAACGCCCAGACGTGCTGGTCGGAGGTGTCCTTGATGCCGCGGGAGTGCAGGTAGCGGTTGAACCGCGCCTGGTAGATCGCGTTGATCGGGCCGAGGCCCATCGACACGGTGGGGAACTCCCAGAAGTCGGGCATCAGCCGCGGGTGCGGGTAGCTCGACAGGCCGCCGCCGGGGTGGCTGACCTCCTGCCGGAAGCCGTCGAGCTGTTCCTCCGAGAGCCGGCCCTCGAGGAAGGCGCGGGCGTAGATGCCGGGGGAGGCGTGGCCCTGGAAGTAGATCTGGTCGCCGCCGCCGGGGTGGTCCTTGCCGCGGAAGAAGTGGTTGAAGCCGACCTCGTACAGCGACGCCGAGGACGCGTAGGAGGAGATGTGCCCGCCGACGGCGATCCCGGGCCGCTGGGCCCGGTGCACCATGATCGCCGCGTTCCAGCGGATGTAGGCGCGGATGCGCCGCTCGACGTGCTCGTCGCCGGGGAACCAGGGCTCGCGCTCCGGCGGGATCGTGTTGATGTAGTCGGTGCTGCGCAGGGAGGGGACGCCCACCTGCTGCTCCCGGCTGCGCTCGAGCATCTTGAGCATCAGGTAGCGCGCGCGGCCGCGTCCGGCGTGGTCGACGACGGCGTCGAGGGACTCGACCCACTCCTGCGTCTCGTCGGGGTCGGTGTCGACCAGCTGGCTGGGCAGCCCGTCGGTGATGACCGCGCGGGGGGTTACTGCGTCGCGGGCGGGGTCGCCGTCCGACTGCTGCGGTGCGCTCATGCCCCCATGGTCTCCCGTCAGGGGTTCCGCCGTCACGTGAGGCACCCGTGTCCGGCCGATACGCGGCCGTACCAGCGCGTCCGGCGGCGCGACGGGCGCGGCAGGAGGCTTGCGCCCGGGCTCCCATGGCCTACGCTTCCGCCCAACGCGCCCGACCGGTCGGGCCCGAGGCAGGAGCGAGAGGGGTGACATGACCAGCGTGCGGGCTCTCCTCCCGCCGGTCGTGTCCGCCGTCGCCGCCGGGCCCGCCGTCCCGCTGGTCCCCCCGTGCGGGTGCGCGTGATCCCAGGTCCGCGCGCGTCGGAGCGTCAGACCGTGCACCATGTCGCAGACAACCGGTCAGCAGGAGACCGTTCCGTGGAGGAGCAGCAGGGATGAGCGTCGACTCGGGCAGCGCCGGCATGGCGGCCCGGCTGGGCATCAAGCCGGGCATGGTCGTGCAGGAGCTCGGCTGGGACGAGGACGCCGACGAGGACCTGCGCGACGCCATCGTCGAGGCGGCCGGCAGCGAGATGGTCGACGAGGACACCGACGAGGTGGCCGACGTCGTCGTCCTCTGGTGGCGGGAGGACGACGGCGACCTCTTCGACGCCCTCACCGACGCGCTGACCTCCCTGGCCGACGACGGCGTCGTGTGGCTGCTGGTGCCCAAGTCGGGGCGGCCGGGGCACGTGGAGCCCGGCGACGTCACCGAGGTGGCGCCCACCGCGGGCCTGCAGCAGACCAGCAGCATCTCCGCCGCCAAGGACTGGTCCGGCATCCGCCTGGTCACCCCGAAGACCGCCCGCACGCGCCGCTAGGCCCTCGCTGCGGCGCTCCGCGGCGCATGGGGCACGATCGGGCGCATGACCCTCTCCGTCGGCGACACCGCGCCCGAGTTCAGCCTCCCCGACCAGGACAAGCAGGTCGTCGACCTGGCCGGCCTGCGGGGCGCCCCCGTCCTGCTGGTGTTCTACCCCTTCGCCTTCTCGGGCCTGTGCACCGGCGAGCTGTGCCAGCTGCGCGACGAGCTGGCGGTCTACACCGACGCGGGCGTGCAGGTGCTGGCCATCAGCACCGACCCGGTGTTCAGCCTCAAGGCCTTCCGGGAGAAGGAGGGCTTCGAGTTCCGGCTGCTGTCGGACTTTTGGCCGCACGGGGCCACCGCGCAGGCCTACGGCGTCTTCAACGAGAAGGCCGGCATGGCCCTGCGGGCGACCTTCCTGCTCGACGCCGAGGGCACCGTAACCTTCGCCGAGGTGAACAACCCGGGCGACGTGCGCGAGCAGTCCGGCTGGAAGGACGCGGTCGAGAAGCTCGCGGCCTGATCCTCTCGCCGCTCGGAGCCCCCCTACTCTGAGTGCGCGGGGCGCGTAGCTCAGCGGAAGAGCTCTCGCCTTACAAGCGAGCGGTCGCAGGTTCGAACCCTGCCGCGCCCACCTCGATCGATCAGACGGTGTACTCGATGTGCAGGACCGGCGCCCTGGCCGCGCCACCTTCGAAGGACTCGGCCACGCGTGTACCGGTGCCGGTGACCATCAGCACGACGGCGTTGCCGCCGGCCCACCCCGGCCTGCGCACGATCTCCTGGAGAACCGGCGCCAGGTCCGGCGTGCGCTGGTCGGCCGTGCGGGCGGCGAGCGTCGGCCAGGCCGCCGGCGTCCAGGCGACCGTCGCCGCCGTCCTCGCGCGAGAGCTGATGCCGCGGGCCATCGTGGTGAACGCGGCGGCGTCGTCGGCCGCCTCGCCGGCCACCGTCAGGCTGCACGCGGCGGTCGAGACCTCGTCGACCTGGAACTGGAGCCAGGCGCCGGTGATCGTCGCGCCGGCGGGCACGGTCACCCCCGAGAACCGCATGGCGACGGTCTGCGGGGCGGTGCCGTCCTGCCCCAGGTTCAGGTCACCGCTGGTGAGGTTCACCGCCCCTGTCGAGGTTCGCTCCTCCGCGTCGTCGGCACCGATCCGCACCGGGATGTCGAGGACGACGGGGGATGACGGCGCCGGGTCGGTGACGGTCACGGTGACGTCGTCGCTGGCCTGCAGGGCGCCGTCGGCGGCGGTCAGCCGCAGCAGGTAGGTGCCGGCGGTGGCGAAGGTGGCGGTGGTGTCGCCCGCGGCGGGGTCGGCGAAGGTGACGGTGCCGGGGCCGGCGACCTTCGACCAGGTGGTGGTGACCGCGCCGGGTGGGGTGGGCAGGCCGTCGTCGGTGACCGTGCCGTCGAGCGTGGCCGCGGTCGGCCTCGTCACGGCGGAGTCGCTGCCGGCGTTCACCGTGGGCGCGGTGTTGGTCGGCGCCGGGTCGGTGACGGTCACGGTGACGTCGTCGCTGGCCTGCAGGGCGCCGTCGTCGGCGGTCAGCCGCAGCACGTAGGTGCCGGCGGTGGCGAAGGTGGCGGTGGTGTCGCCCGCGGCGGGGTCGGCGAAGGTGACGGTGCCGGGGCCGGCGACCTTCGACCAGGTGGTGGTGACCGCGCCGGGTGGGGTGGGCAGGCCGTCGTCGGTGACCGTGCCGTCGAGCGTGGCCGCGGCCGGCCTCGTCACGGCGGAGTCGCTGCCGGCGTTCACCGTGGGCGCGGTGTTGGTCGCGCCGGCGGCCGGCGACTCGTAGGCGCCGCGGTCGACGGTGCCGTTTATCGGCCGCGCGACGCCGTCGGCGTCCGTGGCCGGCTCGCCGCCGGCCGCATTGTTCCCCGTGTCGATCGCGGGGGATCCGGCGGTGAGGTGGAGATCGGGCGGAGAGGCCGTGCCGGCGAACCGCGGGGCGGCCTGGATGCCGTGACTCTCCTGCCCGGTCGCCGCGGTGAACGCGGCGAGACTGGTGTACTTCACCCCACCCCAGTCCAGGAACGCGGTCCGGCTGCTGGTGGGGACCGACAGGAACAGCAGGTCGAAGTCCGCCACGGTCGTCATCGAGTTCACGTCGACGCGGATCTGGCCGGAGGTGCGCGCGCTGTCGATCCCGTTGTCGACACTGACGTTGTTCGCCAGATTCGTCCGCAGCGCCCCGGTCATCTCGATCCCGGAGTCGTAGTTGCGGAAGACGGTGTTGGCCACCACCCGGTTGTCGGCGGTGCTGTGCACGTCGATGCCGTGGTCCCCGTTGTCCCAAGCCAGGTTGTTGACCGCGAGGGACCCGTCCGACGAGTCCCAGATGTTGAGCCCGGAGTCCTCGTTGTCGTGCAACCGGTTGGCCTCGACCGTGTTCGACGGGCTGTTCCGCAGATCGATCCCGGCCGCCGCGCGGGTGTACTGCCGCGCGTTCGCGTTGGACTCGTTCCGGGTGATCACGTTGCGCGTGGACCCGGCGGTCACCCCGATCCCGGCGTCGGTGTTGTGGTGCGTGCGGTTGCCCGACACCACCGAGTCCGTCGTCCCGCTCAGCGAGATGCCCTTCGCGATCAGGCCGCTGACCGGCTGGCCGGCGAGGGACACCTCGTTGTCCGCGATGACCACGTGCGAGGACGTCTTGACCAGGATCCCGGCACCGCTGGTGCGCGTGACGGTGAACCCGCGCACCGTCACGTAGCTCTTGCCGGTGAGCGTGAATCCGTTGGCGCCTCCCGACACCGTCACCGTCGCCCCCTGCGCGGCGGTGAGGACGATCGGCGCGCCGGCCGTCCCGGAGTTCGCGACGGTCACCACCTCCGGGTAGGTGCCGGCCGCCACCTCGACCGTCTGGCCGGCCACGGCCGTCCTCGCGCCCTTGCCGATCGTGCAGAACGGCCGCGTCGCGGTGCCGGTCCCGGTGTCCGAGCAGTAGGGGCTCGACCGGTCCACGTACAGCATGGACGGCGTCGCTGCCAGGGCGGCGGCCGTCGGAGCCATCGCGAAGCAGAGGGCGGTGGCACCGGCCACCAGACGGGAGACCGTTCGTGCGGACATGGCACCCCCCGCGGGTGCTCGGTCGGCGTCCTGTGCGGGTCAGGGACGGCCTGGTTCAGCAGGAGCACTGGTGCGTTGCGTCAGCCGATCGGCCAGCAATGCTGGTCCTGCGGGGCGGGCCCGTCAATATGATCTGCCGGGACCGCGAACCCCCGGGCGGCTACGACCGCGGCGGGCCGCGCCTAGGAAGGCGGTGCAGTTCACAGTGCTCGCGATGTGCGCGACCAGGCAGCGGCCCGGTGAGAAGCCGGCCCCTCGCGGCCTGCGGCGGAAGCGCTGGCCGATCCTGCTCGCCGCCGGCGCGGCGCTGGGCACGGCCCGGGCCCCCGCCCCGAAGGGCTCCGGGCTGGAGGCGGTTGCCCAGATCAACGATGCCAGCATGCCGTGGGACGTCGCGTCGGCCCCGGCCATCGAGGCGCTGTCCCAGGGCGCGCCGTCGGGCGCGACCACGCTGCCGGTCAAGCCCGTCTCCACCACGCTCGAGCCGCTCGTCCCCGGCGTCATCTGCGGCCTGCTGGGCCTGCCGGCCTGCCCGTGAGCCCGCCCGTGCCCGACGACGTCGCCCTGCGCCCGGGCCGGCCCGAGGACGCCGCCGTGCTGGCGCGCGTCCACCACGCCGCCCGCGCGGCCGGCATGCCATGGCTGCCCGACCTGCACGAGGAGGCCGAGACGGTCGGGTGGATGCGCGGCGTCGTCCTCCCCGAGCAGCAGGTCTGGGTGGCCGAGCGGGCCGGCGTCGTCGTCGGCTTCGCCGCCGTCCACGAGGACTGGCTCGAGCAGCTCTACGTCGCTCCCGACGCGTGGGGTGCGGGGGCGGGCCGGGCGCTGCTGGAGGCGGCCCGGGCCGCCCGGCCGGAGGGGCTGCGGCTGCACGTCTTCGCCCGCAACGAGCGGGCGCGGCGGTTCTACGAGGCCGCCGGCTTCGTGCTCGTCGGCACCGGCGACGGGTCGGCCAACGAGGAGGGCGAGCCCGACTGCACCTACGCCTGGCGGCCCTCCGGCGAGGTGTACGGCTAGGCCGCGGCGTCGTGCGGGGTCGCCGGCCGCCCGTCGGCGGCGTCCGCCGGGCGCGGGAAGGCCGGGCGCAGGAACAGCGGCGGCCGGAACGGCGACCAGGTGCCCTCGGGCTGCGCGAGCCGGTCGGCGATCGCCCAGATGGCGGCGGGGTGGTGGCCGAGGCCGAGGTGGCTGGCCATGACCGCGATGTTCTCGCAGCGCTCGCCGGGCAGGTCGAGGCAGGCGCGCCAGTGCACGATGCCGTCGAAGTGCGAGTAGATCGAGGTCGACGGCACCGGCAGCGGCTCGGCCTCGCTCTCGAGCGGCAACGTGCGGTGCTCCACGTGCAGGTGCGCGTAGCGCGCGAAGACCTTCGTCGCGCGGCTCTGGCCGTCGTGCTGCAGCCGGAACGGGCTGCCCAGGGTGATCACCTGGCGCACCGACCCGGGGCTGCGGCGGGCCAGGTCGCGGGCGAAGATCCCACCGAGGCTCCACCCGATCAGCGTCACCGGCCGGCCGTAGCGGTCGGAGAGGTCCTCCATGCGGTCGCGCAGGCCCGTGACGCAGGCCGCGGTCGGGCCGATGTTGCGACCGAGGCGCCAGCCGTGCACCCGGTAGTCCAGCCGGCGCAGCACCCGCCGCAGGATCCGGGTCGAGGCGTCGTCGGCGAGCAGACCGGGCAGCACCAGCACCGGGTGCCCGTCGCCCTTGGGCAGGCGGGGGAGCAGCGGTCGGGCGGCCAGGAACAGCCCGAAGTCGGCGGCCGCCCGGGTCGGCTCGCTCAGGTACAGCGGGAGCCCCGGGCTCCGGTCGTGCCGTCGCGCCACGTCGCCTCCCGTCGTCCGGCCCCTGGTACAGCCCTGTACCAAGATGGGGTCCGCGTCACACGCAGGACTCATCGGCGTCGTCCGGCCCCAGTGTGACCGGCGACACGTCCGCAGAGGAGGAAGATGGCCGCGCCGCTCGGAACCAGCCGCACCCTCGACTGGGACGGCCCGGTCCACGTCGTCGACTACGGCGGGGACGACGCCGGCCCGACGGCCGTCCTCGTGCACGGGCTCGGCGGCTCGCACCTCAACTGGGACCTGCTCGCGCCGCTGCTCACCCCGCACGCCCGGGTGCTGGCCCTCGACCTGCCTGGTTTCGGCCGCAGCGAGCCGGGCAGCCGGCGGGCGACCGTGCGGGCCAACGTCGCGGTCCTGCGCCGCTTCCTCACCGAGGTGACCGGGACCCCGGCGGTCCTGGTCGGCAACTCGATGGGCGGGATGATCTCGCTGTTCACCGCCGCCGCGGCACCGGCCGCGGTGCGCGGCGTCGTCCTCCTCGACCCCGCCCTGCCCGGGGACCGCCGGCGCCTCGAGCCGGTGGTCGCCGGGCAGTTCGCCCTCTACGGGCTGCCGTTCGCCGGCGAGCGCTTCCTCGCGCTGCGCCGGCAGCGGCAGACCCCGCGCCGCCGCGTGCGGCAGATGCTCGAGCTCTGCGGGGTCGACCCCGACGCCGTCCCCGCCGAGCTGGTCGACCGCTCGGTGACCCTGCTCGAGGAGCGGCAGGACGTCGAGGGCATGGACCGGGCGTTCCTCGCCGCCGCCCGGTCGCTGCTGGGGATCCTGCTCGACCCGCGGGCCTACCGCGGGGCGATGGCCGCGATCACCGCGCCCGTGCTGCTGGTGCAGGGCGACCGCGACCGGCTGGTCCCGGTGTCCGCCGCCCGCGCGGTGGCCGCCGAGCACCCGCACTGGCGCTACGTGGAGCTGGCCGGCGTCGGCCACGTGCCGCAGCTGCAGGTCCCCGAGGTCGTGGCGGGCGAGGTGCGGGCCTTCCTCGCTCAGCTGCCGAGCGTCGCGCGCAGCGCCTCGAGCCCGGTGTAGCGGGGGCGCCAGCCCAGCTGCTGCCTGGCCCGGCTGGTGTCCATGAGCACCGGCCGGCTGGCCGCCTCGACCCACTCGCCGGCCGGCGGCAGGAACGGCAGCCGGGCCACCGCCCGCGCGGCCAGCTGGGCCGGTCCCGGCGGCACCCCGATCGGCAGCGCCCCGAACTCGCGCGCCACGTCGGCCGCGGTGAGGATCCCGTCGCCGGCGATGTTGTAGGCCCCCGGGGGGCCGGCACCCAGGACGCACAGCAGCAGCGCCCGGCCGACGTCGTCCTCGTGGACGAACTGCAGCTGCAGCTCCGGGACGACGACCGGCACGGGCACCGGCAGCCGCCGCGGGCGGGCGAACAGCCGGCGGCCCAGCGGCGCCAGCGGGCCGGGCAGCAGGTCCTTGCCGCCGACGACGTTGGGGCCGAGCACCACCGGCGGGCGCAGCAGGTAGAGGGCCAGCTGCGGCGCGGCCGCGGCCTCGCCCTCGAGCAGGTCCTCCAGCTCGGCCTTCTCCTGGGCGTAGAAGAGCCGGTCGGCGGGGCGCACCGGCCAGTCCTCCGAGATCCGCTCGGGGTTGTCGCGGTGCC
Organism: Geodermatophilus sp. SYSU D00691; assembly: GCF_054050275.1. Classification (NCBI taxonomy): domain Bacteria; kingdom Bacillati; phylum Actinomycetota; class Actinomycetes; order Geodermatophilales; family Geodermatophilaceae; genus Geodermatophilus; species Geodermatophilus sp. SYSU D00691. The sequence goes on along the minus strand of NZ_JBJGYZ010000002.1, from coordinate 195,401 downwards.
AGCCGTAGGCGGCCACCGACGAGGCGTACACGAACCGGCGGGCGCCGGCGTCGGCGGCGGCACGGAACGTGTTGAGCGTGCCCTCCACGTTGATCGCGCGGGTCGTCCGCCGCGACGCGGTGCCGGTGATCAGGAACGCCAGGTGCACCACGACGTCGGCCCCCCGGAACGCCTCGGCGAGGCTGTCCGGGTCGCGGACGTCGCCGCGCCGGTACTCCATCTTCGTCCAGCCGCGCTCGGCCGGGTCGAACGGACGGCGGGCCAGCCCGATCACCCGCCGGACCCGCGGCTCGGCCTCGAGCAGCGGCACGAGCCCGGCGCCGAAGGTGCCGGTGGGCCCGGTGACCGCGACGGTGAGCGCCCGGTCGCCGGCGCTCACTGCTGGGCCGCGGCGGCCGGCTCGCGCGCGGCGATCTCCTTCAGCTCGTCGACGCCGCGGCGGATGCCGGTGGCCAGCACGTCGACGTCGGGGAAGGCGTCGAAGTCGGCGTTGATCCCGAAGGTCATGGTGTTCAGGTAGGAGAAGATGCCGATCGAGAGCCGGGTGCCGCCGGCGATCGGCACGTAGGCGTGCGCCGAGCGCATCCGCTTGCCGAGCACGTACAGCGGCACCCGCGGGCCCGGCACGTTGGTGGTCACCGCCTGGCACCAGAACTGGCCGGCCTGCATCGCGGCGCGCACACCCATCGACAGCAGGGTCGGGAACACGAAGTCGCCCATCGCGATGATCGAGCGGGCGTCGACCGCCTGCATCGTCTTCTTGTACTCGTCCATCTGCCGGCGGACCTTGTCCAGCCGCTTCGCGGCGTCCGGCTCGCCCACCGGCAGGTCGACGAAGACGGCGGAGATCCGGTTGTCCAGCGATCCGCGTTCACCGGGGCGGCGCACCGACACCGGCACCATCGACCGGACGACGGCCTTGTCGGTGAGCGCGCCCCGGCCCTGCAGCAGGTCGCGGAAGCCCCGGGTGATCGCGCTGAGGACGACGTCGTTCACCGTGCCGCCCAGCGCCGTCCGGACGCTCTTGAACTCCTCGAACTGCGCGTCGGTCCACGCCCAGCGGCGGTGCGGGCCGATCGGCCCGGTGAGCGTCCGGGCCAGCGGGGTGGTGGCCTGCCGGGCCAGCGCGGGCAGGCTCGAGGCCAGGGTGCGGCCGGAGCCGAGCAGCCCCTTGGCCGAGCGCGAGACGCCGCCGGCGCCGGGGAGGGAGGCCAGCTGGCGCAGCGGGTGGGTGAGGGTGTCGGACACCGCGCCGGCCATCAGCTCCGCCGACGACGGGCTGCGCTGCGCCGTCCAGTCCTTGGGCTCGCCGTGCCGGGCGTTCGGGTCGAGGTCGAAGATGACCTGCATCAGGTCGGTGCCGGCGATGCCGTCGACCATGCAGTGGTGGACCTTGGAGATCAGCGCCCAGCGGTCGTCCTCCAGGCCCTCGACCAGCCACACCTCCCACAGGGGCTTGGCCATGTCCAGCCGCTGCCCGAGCACCCGCCCGGCCAGGTTGCGCAGCTGCTCGTCGCTGCCCGGCTTCGGCACCGCGGTGTGCCGCACGTGGTAGAGGATCTGGAAGTGCGGGTCGTCGACCCACATGGGCCGGCCGAGGTTGAGCGGCACCTCGCGCACCCGCTGCCGGTAGCGCGGCACGAGCGGCAGCTTCGACAGCAGCAGGCGCACGACGTCGCCGTACGACGGTGCCGGGCCCTCGAACACCGCCACCGATCCCACGTGCAGAGGCGTGTTCTCGCTCTCCGCGTAGTAGAAACCGGCGTCGGTCGGGCTCATGCGGTCCACGATCAGCTCCTCGCCGCCCCGCCCGGCCAGGACGGGGGCTCGTCGTCGAGTTCTCGGCTGGCCGCCGAAGCCATGGTCCGCCGACGACCGGTGCACCGCGATTCTGTACTGGCGGGTAACACCTCTCAACTCGCGGCGCGGAGTCGGCCCTCGACCCGGTCGAGCAGGTCGAGGAACGCCCGGTCGACCTCGGCGGTCCGGGTCATGTTGACGCTGTGGCCGGCGCCGGGGACCACCACGAGCTCCGCGGTCTCGCCGATCTGCCCGGCCATCCGCCGGGCGTGCGCGGCCGGGGTGAGCCGGTCGTCGGAGGCCGCCACGATCGTGACCGGCACCCGGGCCAGGACGGCGAGCGAGGCGGTCTCGTCGTGGTCGAGGAAGGTGGCGTAGAAGGCCGCGGTCACCGGGAACGGCGTCTCCTCGAGCAGCTGCTGGACGGTGCGCACGTGCGCCGGGTCGGCGTCCTGCCGGCCGAAGAGGTAGCGGCGGGTGAACCAGCGGCCGATCCGGGTGCCGCGGCGGCGGAACCGCTCGAGCAGCGGCGCCCAGAACTGCAGCAGCCACAGGTACAGCGGCAGCAGCCCGAGCCACCGCACGAGCTTCACCGCCCGGCCGAGCAGGCCGCTCTCGACCAGCCCGCCCGCCGAGGTGGCCAGCAGGAACACGCCCACCACGCGGGTGCCGAACAGCTCGGGCCGCTGCCGGGCCAGCGCCATCACGCTCATCCCGCCCATCGAGTGGCCGGCCAGCACCACCGGCCCGTCCGGCGTCGTCGCGTCGAGCACCTCGCCGAGGTCGCGGCCGGTGCGGTCGATCGTCGCCTCGGTGAGCGGCGTCCAGCTCGAGCGGCCGTGGCCACGCTGGTCGAAGAGCACCAGCCGGGCCCGGCCGCGCAGCGCCTCCCGCTGCAGCTGCCACTCGGCCAGCCGGGCGGTGAACCCGTGGGCGAGGACGACGGTCAGCGGGCCGTCGGTCTCACCCTCGACCTCCACGTGCAGGTCGACGCCGTCGTCGGTGCGGACGGTCCGCGAGCCCGGGGGTGGCGGGTCGGTCAGCGGCGGCAGCACCAGGTCGGAGGGCACGCCCCATTCGACGGGCGGTCCGGCGTCGCCGCAACCGCGGCTCCATTCGTGGAGCAATCACGATCTGCGATCGCCAGGTTGCACTGCGTATCGGGACGTATCAGTCTCGGAGCATGGGGGAGCGGTCGTGACGTGGTGGGGGTGGGTCCTCGTCGGCTGGGTGCTGGTGTCCCTGCCGCTCGCTGCGCTGGTCGGGCGCACCATCGCCCGCGGGCAACGCGGGCCGCGGCTGCCGGAGCGACGGGACCGCCGGGGCCGCACCCCGGACGACGTGCCGGGCGTCCCGCACCCCCGCGACGGGCGGGAGTCGGCCTGACGGCTCACCGGCCGGGCGCCGCCTCGCGCACCAGGCGCCGGGCCGCGTCGACCTCGCGGGCCACCGGGGCGAGCACGCCCTCGGCGAGGATCTCGGCGTCGTCGGGCGCCCGGTGCGCGCGGACGTCCTCCTCGAGCTGCCGGATCGCCCGCCGCAGCACGGCGACCTGGGCCAGGTCGGGCACCGGCTCGCCGGACCGCATGGCGATGACGGCCTCGGTGACGGCGTCCGACGTCCGCTCCAGCTGCACGATCACCGGCCACCACGCCGCGGCGCGGGTGCTGATCGGCGGCGGCTCGGCGAGCCGGCGCTGCAGCTGGGTCTGCAGCTCGGTGAGCGCCCGGTAGCTGCGGCGGCGGGCCCGGCGGGTGTCGGTGGCGTCGCCGGTGAACGCGGCGTCGACGAAGCCGTCGAGGGCGAGGGCGGCGTCGCGCAACGCCTCGTCGAGCGGGGCACGCCAGGTCTGCGGCCACAGCAGGTAGCCGAAGACCAGCACGATCGCGCAGCCCACCAGCGTGTCCAGCAGCCGCGCGCCGACCACCCCGGGCCCGCCCGGCTGGGCGAGGTCGAGCAGCAGGATGACCAGCGGGGTCTGGAAGACGGAGAACAGGCCGAAGTTGGCCGCCCGGCCCCACGGCATCAGCGCCGCGGCGCCGGCCATGGCCAGCAGCAGCCACGGGCTGCGCGGGATGACGGCCAGCAGCAGCGACCCGATGAGGACGCCGAGCAGCGTGCCGACCCCGCGCTGCACCGCGCGGGTGAACACCGACCCGAAGTCGGGCTTGAGCACGATCGCGACGGTGAGCAGCACCCAGTAGGGCCGGTCGAGGGGCAGCCGCTGGCGGGCGATCTCGGCGATCGTCATGCAGAGGACCAGGCGGAGGGCGAACGCGCGGCTGTCCGGGCTGGCGACCGTCGCGTCGGCCAGGTCGCGCACGCGGGTCCGCCAGTCGAGATCGGGCGGGACGACGGCGACCTCCGAGCGCTCCTCGGGGTCCCCGACGACGTTCCACGCCAGCCGGATGCCGTGGCGCACCGCGCGCCGGGCCGCCGGGCCGTCCTCGAGCGCCTCGGGGCGCTCCTCGGGCAGCTCGCGGTCGCCGCGGACGGCGGCGCCCAGCGCGTGCACCGCCGTGACGTCCTGCGGATCGGCCGGCAGGCCGGCGCGGGTGGCGGCGACGACGCCCTCGACCAGCGGGGCCGCGGCGTTGAGCACCCCGGCCAGCTCGGAGAGCTCCCTGGTGCGCCCCGGCATGCGGCTGCGGCTGCGGATCACCCGGTCGTAGGCGGCGTTGAGCGCCGTCGTCAGGGCCCGGCGGGCCTCGTCGCTGCCCTCGGTGCCGCTGGCGACGAGCAGGTCGGCGGTCGCGGTGAAGACGTCGGCGACGGCGGCCCGGTCGGGGTCCTGCGGCTCCGTGCGCGCCTGCACGAGCGTGGTCAGCGCGGCCCAGACCGCCCCGGCGAAGAAGAAGCCGATCTCGGCCGCCGCCGGCAGGGACGTGACCAGCCCCGAGGCGAGGGCGGTGTACACCAGCAGCTGCAGGGCGCCGAGGGAGAGCGCGGAGTTGATGGCGCTGATCAGCCCGGCGACCGCGGAGAGCACCGCGACGACGACCACCGGCTGCCAGCCGCCGCCGGTCGCGTACTGCCCGGCGAGCAGGCCCAGCGCGCCGAAGCAGACCGCGGCCACGATCCGCCGCACCTGGTCGCGCAGCGGGCCGCCCTGCGGCGCGAGGGTCGCGGCGAGCGCGCCCATCGTCGCGAAGATGCCGGCCCCGAGCTCGGGACCGGGATCGACGCCACCGGCCACCAGCACCGCCACCGCCAGCGGCGCGGGCACGGTGACCGCGAAGCGCACCACGTCGCGCCAGGGGACCGGTGGGCGCTCGGTGCGGAGCAGCTCCTCGAGCCAGGCCGGCGCCCGGAGCCCCCGTTCCGCCACGCCCCGGAGCTTCCCACCCGGCTACCCCTCCCGTCGGGACAGGCCCAGGGCGAGCCCGGCGGCGACCACGCCGACGCCGAGCCAGACCGTGGTGCTCGGCAGCGGGCCGCCGAGCACGACGCCGGCGGCCGCGGCGGCGATGGGCGCGATGCCGGTGAGCAGCCCGGCCCGGCCGGCACCCAGCCGGCGCACCGCGCCGTACCAGAGCACGAAGGCCAGGGCGGTGACGACGACGGCGAGGTAGGCCAGCGCCGCCACGTCGCCGGCGTCCAGGCGGAGCACCGCCGCCGGCCCCTCGCCCACCAGCCCGAGGACGCCGAAGGCCACCGCGGCCAGCCAGGTGGTGTGCACCGAGACGCCCTCGGGGCCGTGCCGGCCGAGCACCGGCAGCGCCAGCAGGGTGAACCCCGCCTCGCAGGCCAGGACGACGACGGCCCAGCCCAGCCCGGCGCTGTCGGTGCGGCCGAACCCCTCCACCAGCGCGGCGCCCGCGGTGACCGTGGCCGCGGCCAGGAGCACCCGCCGCGCCGGGCGCCGGCCCTCGGCCAGCGGCCCGGCGACGGCCAGCAGCAGGGGGACGCAGGCCACCGCCACCCCGAGCACCGCCGGCTCCGCGTGCCGCGACCCGGCGATCAGCGCCAGGTTGAACAGCACCAGCCCCGCGCCGGTCACGCCGGCCAGCCAGAGCCACTCGGCGCCGACCGGGCGGCGGACCCGCCGGCCGGAGAGCCGGACGACGGCGAGCAGCAGCAGGCAGGCGACCGCGTAGCGCACCGCCTGGCCGGTGAGCACCGGCCCGCCGGCCAGGAGCCCGGAGACGGCGACGCTGCCGCCGACGGCGGCCATGCCCGCCGCGCCGGCGAGGACGGCGCCGGTCGGACGGGTGCGGGGGAGGGGCGGGGCGAGGTCGAGCGCGGTCACGGATGGCACGCTAGGGAGCCATTGGTCCGGCGTTGAGGGCCAATCCCGATGCGGAGGAGTGGACCAATGCCGGGCGCCGACTTCCTCGCCCTCGACCCGTCGGGCGTACCGCGCGGCGCCCTCACCGACTGGCTGGTCGGCCGGGTGCGGGCGGCCGTGACCGAGGGCCGGCTGGTCGTGGGCGCGCCGCTGCCGGCCACCCGGACGCTGGCCGCCGACCTCGGCGTCTCCCGCGGCGTGGTCGTCGAGGCGTACCGGCGGCTGGCCGACGAGGGCCTGGTCGGCGGGCGCCCCGGCGCCGGCACGGTGGTCACCCGCACCCCGGCCCCGGCGCCGGCCGGCCCGCCGGCGCCGCCGCCCCCGGCCGGGGGGCCGCCCGCCCTGCCGCCGCCGGCCGGCGCGGAGTTCGACCTGTCGCCCGGCCTGCCCGACCTGGCCGCGTTCCCCCGGGCGGCGTGGCTGCGGGCCGAGCGGGCGGCGCTGCGCGACGCGGGCGCGGCGGACCTGCGCTACGGCGACCCCCGCGGCCACCCCGCCCTGCGTGCCGAGCTGGCCCGGTGGCTGGCCCGCTTCCGCGGCATCCGGGCCGACGCCGACGACGTGCTGGTGGTGGGCGGGGTGGCCCAGTCGCTGGCGCTCCTGGCGCGGGTGCTGCACGCCCGCGGCGCGCGGTCGATCGCGGTGGAGGACCCCGGTTCGCGCGGCGCCCGCGACCAGCTGGCGTACTGGGGCCTGGCGTCGACCGCGGTGCCGGTGGACGAGGAGGGTCTGGACGTCGCCGCGCTCGCCGCGACGGGGGAGTCGACGGTCCTCGTGACGCCGGCGCACCAGTTCCCGACCGGCGTCGTCCTCTCCGCCGCGCGCCGGCGCGCGCTGCTCGACTGGGCCGCCGACGCGCGGCTGGTGGTGGAGGACGACTACGACGCCGAGCACCGCTACGACCGGGCGCCCGTGCCGGCGCTGCACGCCTCGGCGCCGGCGGCGGTGGCGCACACGGGCAGCACCTCGAAGACGCTGGCGCCGGGCCTGCGGCTGGGCTGGCTGCTCGCCCCGCCGGCGCTGCGCGCCGACCTGGTGGCCGCCCGGCACGCGACCGATCTGGGCAGCCCGGTGCTGCCGCAGCTGGTGCTCGCCCGCCTGCTGGCCACCGGCGAGCTCGACCGCCACCTGCGCGCGGTGCGCACCCGCCAGCGCGCCCGGCGCGACGCCCTGCTCGCCGCGCTGCGCCGCGAGCTGGGAGCCGACCTCGGCGCCGCCGTCGTCCACGGGGTGGCGGCCGGCCTGCAGCTGACCCTCACCTGGCCGGGGCGGGACCTCTCCGACGTCGAGCTCGCCGCGCGGGCGGCGCGGGACGGCGTCGCCGTCCAGCCGCTGTCCTGGCACCGGCTGCGGCCCGGTCCGCCCGGCCTGGTGCTGGGCTACGCCGCGCTCACCCCCGACCGGCTGGCCGAGGCGGCCCGCCGCCTGGCGGCTGTCCTAGGGTCCGCCGGGTGACCGTGACCCTCGGCGAGGCGATCGCCGCCCTGGAGGCCCGCTACGACCCGGCCCTGGCCGAGAGCTGGGACGCCGTCGGCCTGGTGTGCGGCGACCGGTCGGAACCGGTCTCGCGGGTGCTCCTCGCCGTCGACCCGGTCGCGGAGGTCGTCGACGAGGCGCTCGGGCTCGGCGCGCAGCTCGTGGTCACCCACCACCCGCTGCTGCTCACCGCCGTCCACGGCGTGCCCGCCGACGACCCCAAGGGCCGGGTGGTGCACCGGCTGGTCCGGGCCGGCGCGGCCCTGTTCGTGGCGCACACCAACGCCGACCGCGCCGCCGACGTCGGGGTCAACGACGCCCTCGCCGCCGCGCTGGGCCTGGTCGACTGCGTCCCGCTCGAGCCGGTCGCCCCGGGCAGCCGGGAGGGCCTGGGCCGGATCGGCCGGCTGGCGGACGGCCTCACCCTGGCCGGGTTCGCCGAGCGGGCCGCCGCGGCGCTCCCGCCCACCGCCGGCGGGATCCGCGTGGCCGGCGACCCGGGCCGGCCGGTGCGCACCGTGGCGGTCTGCGGGGGCAGCGGCGGCTCGCTGCACGCCGCCGCCACGGCCGCCGGCGCCGACGTCCTGCTGACCAGCGACCTCAGGCACCACCCGGTCTCGGAAGCGCTCGCCTCGACAGGCGCCGCGCTCTGCGATGCAGCACACTTCGCCACGGAGTGGCCCTGGTTGCCGGTCGCCGCGGAGGCCCTCGCCCGCGACCTCGACGGTCGGGTGGAGGTGATCGTGTCCTCCCGGCGGACCGACCCGTGGACCGCGCACGTGGGTCAGGAGAGGAGCTGACGAGTGGCCACCGCTTCGACACCGCCGGCCGGGCCCGGCGCGCAGGACGTCGCCCCGCGCCGCAGCGACCGCAGCCCGTGGAACTGGCTGCTGCTGGTCCCGATCGTCGTCCCGCTGCTGGTGCCGCTGTACAACCGCGACGAGCCGCGGCTGTTCGGCTGGCCGTTCTTCTACTGGTTCCAGCTGCTGCTGGTGGGGCTCGGCGTGCTCACCACCGTGGTCGTCTACCGGATGACCCGGCGCAGCCCCGAGGAGCGGGCCGCCGCCCAGCGCGCCGCGCGCGGGGAGGGCTGAGCCGTGGACGGCGTCAACGTGGTCGAGCTGACGATCGTCATCGTGCTGTTCCTGCTGGTCACCGTGCTCGGCTTCGTCGCCGCGCGGTGGCGGCGGGCCGAGAACCTCATGCACCTCGACGAGTGGGGCCTGGGCGGGCGCAGCTTCGGGTCGTGGATCACCTGGTTCCTGCTCGGCGGCGACCTCTACACCGCGTACACGTTCGTGGCGGTGCCGGCGCTGGTCTTCGGCGCGGGCGCGGCCGGGTTCTTCGCCGTCCCGTACACGATCGTCATCTACCCGCTGGTGTTCCTGGTGGTCATCCGGCTCTGGTCGGTCAGCCACGTGCGCGGCTTCGTGACCCCCGCCGACTTCGTCCGGTCGCGCTTCGACTCCCCGACGATGGCGCTGCTGGTCGCGATCACCGGCATCGTCGCGACGATGCCCTACATCGCGCTGCAGCTCGTCGGCATCGAGGCCGTGCTCAAGGCGATGGGCGTGGAGGGCGAGCTGCCGCTGATCGTCGCCTTCATCATCCTGGCGCTCTACACGTACAACTCCGGGCTGCGGGCGCCCGCGCTCATCGCGTTCGTCAAGGACACGCTCATCTACCTGACGATCATCGTCGCGGTGATCGTCATCCCGGTGAAGCTGGGCGGCTGGGAGGCGATCTTCGGCGCCGCGGAGGAGAAGTTCACCGCGGCCGGCACCGGCGGGGTGCTGCTGGGCGGCCCGGCGCAGCTGAACTACGCCACCCTGGCCCTGGGCTCGGCGCTGGCGCTGTTCCTCTACCCGCACTCGATCACCGGGGTGCTGGCGGCGGCCAACCGCGACGTGCTCAAGCGCAACATGAGCGCGCTGCCGCTCTACAGCCTGGCGCTGGGCCTGATCGCGCTGCTCGGCTTCATGGCCATCGCGGCCGGGGTGACGCCGATCGGCGAGGACAGCAACACCGTCGTCCCGGTGCTGTTCCAGGAGATGTTCCCGAGCTGGTTCGCCGGCGTGGCGTTCGCCGCCATCGGCATCGGCGCGCTGGTGCCGGCGGCGGTGATGTCGATCGCCGCGGCCAACCTGTTCACCCGCAACATCTACAAGGAGTTCCTGCGCAAGGACGCCTCGCCGCGCGAGGAGGCCCAGGTCGCCAAGGTGACGTCGCTGGTGGTCAAGGTCGGCGCGGTGGCGGCGATCCTGTTCATCGCGCCGCAGTTCTCGATCGACCTGCAGCTGATCGGCGGCGTGATCATCCTGCAGACGCTGCCGGCCGTGGCGATCGGTCTGTTCACCCGGTGGCTGCACCGCGGCGGGCTGATCGCGGGCTGGGTGGCCGGCATGGGCGCCGGCATCCTGATGCTCTACAACATCCAGCGCGTCGGTCCCGACGGCGAGGTCGTCCGGGAGCACTTCGGCGGCTCGGCCTTCCCGCTGTCGAAGCTCGGGTTCGACACCGAGGCCACCGTCTACGCCGGCTTCATCGCCCTCCTGGTCAACCTGCTCGTCGCCGCCGCGGTGACCGTGGTGCTGCGGGCGATGCGGGTCGCCGACGGCGTCGACGGGACGGCCGAGACCGACTACACCGCCGAGCGCGAGGACCCGACGGTGCGCGACCTGCCCGACCCGCTGGCGTCCGCCCCGCCGGGGGTGGCGGAGGAGGCGGCGCACCGCCGATAGGTTGGGCGGTGTGAAGGCCGACCACTTCGACCAGCAGAAGCTGCTGACACTCGCCGCCGAGGACGTCGCGCTGACCCAGCTGGCCCACCGGAAGCGGACGCTGCCCGAGGCGGCCGCGGTCGAGACGGCGGCCGAGGCCGAGCGCGAGCTCTCGGCCCAGCTGGTGCGCGCCGAGACCGAGGCCCGCGACCTCGAGCGCGAGGTCGGGCGGCTGGAGGGGGACGTCGAGGTGGTCCGCACGCGGGCGGCGCGCGACCAGCAGCGGCTGGAGGCCGGCGGCCTGCCCGCGCGCGAGGTGACCGCGCTGCAGCACGAGCTGGAGTCGCTGGCCCGGCGGCAGGGCGACCTGGAGGACCAGGAGCTCGAGCTCATGGAGCGCCAGGAGACCGCCGACGCCGCGCTGGCCTCCGCCCGCGAGGGCGTGGAGCGGGCCCGCGCCGAGCGGGAGCGGGCCGAGCAGCTGCGCGACGAGGCGCTGGCCGACATCGCCGCCGCCACCGCCCGGCACGAGGCGGCCCGCGCCGAGGTGGCCGGCGGCGTCCCCGCTCCGCTGCTGTCGCTGTACGACCGGATCCGCACCCAGACCGGCACCACCGGCGCGGCGCTGCTGCGGGCCCGCCAGTGCCAGGGCTGCCGGATCGAGCTGTTCGGCAAGGAGCTCGCCGCCGTCCGCGCGGCCGACCCGCACGAGGTCGTGCGGTGCGACAACTGCGGCCGGATCCTGGTGCGCACCGGCGAGTCCGGTCTGTGAGCGGCCGTCGTCTCGTCGTCGAGGCGGACGGCGGCTCGCGGGGCAACCCCGGCCCGGCCGGTTACGGCGCGCTGGTCCGCGACGCCGGCAGCGGCCGCGTGCTCGCCGAGCGGGCGGCCTCGGTGGGCGTGGCCACCAACAACGTCGCCGAGTACGGCGGGCTCGTGGCAGGGCTGCAGGCCGCGCTCGACCTCGACCCTTCAGCTGAGGTCGAGGTCCGCATGGACTCCAAGCTCGTCGTCGAGCAGATGAGCGGGCGCTGGAAGATCAAGCACCCCGACATGCAGAAGCTGGCGCTGCAGGCCCGGCAGATCGCCCGGCAGCTCGGTGCGGTCCGCTACACGTGGGTGCCGCGGGCCCAGAACAGCGCGGCCGACGCGCTCGCCAACAGCGCCATGGACGGCAAGCCGGTGCACCGCGACGCCGGCCTCGAGCCCGTCGTCGTCGAGGACGACGTCCAGCCGGCCCCCGAGCCGAAGCCCGTCGTCACCACGCTGACCCACCTGCTGCGGCACGGGCAGACCGAGCACACCCCCGAGCGCCGGTTCAGCGGCAGCAGCGACCTGCCGCTGTCGGACCTCGGCCGGGCCGAGGCGACCTCGGCCGCGCGGCAGCTGGCCGGCCGGGGCATCGACGCGATCCTCGCCTCGCCGCTGCAGCGCTGCCGCGAGACCGCGCAGGCCGCCGCCGAGGTGCTGGGGCTGTCCGTGGAGGTCGACCAGGACCTGCGCGAGCTCGACTTCGGCGAGTGGGAGGGGCTGACCGGCGACGAGGCCCGCGCCCGCAACCCGCTGGCCCTGCGGCGGTTCTTCGGCGGCACCGACGTGCGGGCCCCGGGCGGGGAGTCGATCGCCGACGTCAGCGCCCGGGTGGCGCGGGCGCGGGAGCGGATCCTGCGGGAGCACGCCGGGGAGACGGTGCTCGTCGTGAGCCACGTGACCCCGATCAAGCTCATGCTCGCCGCCGGCCTCGGCGCCGGCGACGAGGTCGTGCACCGCGTGTTCCTGGAGGCGGCCTCGCTGTCCACCGTGGCCTGGTCGTCCGACGGGCGGGCGTCGGTGCGCCTCGTCAACGACACGAGCCACCTCCGGTCATAGCCGCCCGGCGTCGATCACCCGGCTGAGGAACTGCCGGGTGCGGGGGTGCTGGGGCTCGCCGAGCACCTGCCCCGGCGGGCCGGACTCCAGCAGCACGCCACCGTCGAGGAACGCCACCGTGTCGGCGACCTGCCGGGCGAAGCCCATCTCGTGCGTCGCCATCAGGATCGTCATGCCCTGCGCCGCCACCTCCCGGACGACGGCCAGCACCTCGCCGACCAGCTCGGGGTCCAGGGCGCTGGTGATCTCGTCCAGCAGCAGCACCCGGGGGCGGACGGCGAGCGCGCGGACGATCGCCACCCGCTGCTGCTGGCCGCCGGAGAGCCGGTCGGGGAACTCGGCGGCCTTGTCGGCCAGGCCGATGCGCTCCAGCAGCGCCAGCGCCTCCTCCCGCACGTCGGCCTTCGGCCGGCCGTGGACGACGGTGGGCGCCAGCGTCACGTTGTCCAGCACGGACAGGTGCGGGAAGAGGTTGTAGGCCTGGAAGACCACACCCATCCGCCGGCGCACCCGGTCGGCGTCGACCCGCGGGTCGGTGACGTCCTCGCCGTCGAGGAACACCTGCCCGTCGTCGACGGTCTCCAGCAGGCTGGCGCAGCGCAGCAGCGTCGACTTGCCCGAGCCCGAGCCGCCGATCAGCGCGACCACCCGGTGCTCGTCGACGGCGAGGTCGACGCCGCGCAGCACGACGTTCGCGCCGAACGCCTTCACCACGTTCCTCAGCTCCAGGACGCTCACAGGAGCGACCCCGACTGCTGGCGCCGGCGGGCCCGCGCCGACACGTGATCGGCCAGCCGCGCGGAGGGGACGGCGAGCAGCACGAACAGCAGCCCGGCGACGACGTACGGCGTGAAGTTGAACGTCTGCCCGACGATGATCTGCGCCGACCGGACGGCGTCGACGGCGCCCAGCACCGAGATCAGCCCGACGTCCTTCTGCAGCGCGACGAAGTCGTTGAGCAGCGCCGGGGTCACCGTGCGCAGCGCCTGGGGCAGGACGACGAGGCGCATCGTCTGCCGGTGGGTGAGGCCCAGCGACCGCGCGGCGGCGCGCTGGCTCGGGTGCACCGACTCGATGCCGGCCCGGAAGACCTCGGCGACGTAGGCGGAGTAGACGAGCACGATCGCCGCCGTCCCCAGGACGAACGGCGACGTGGGCACCCCCTGCAGGCCGAGCGCCGGGAACCCGAACCCGACCAGGTAGAGCACGATGATCAGCGGCATGCCGCGGAACAGGTCGACGTAGGCCGTCGCGACGATCCGCAGCGGCGCGAACGCCGGCCCGCGCAGCGTGCGCACGGTCGCGAGCAGCAGGCCGACCAGCACCACCAGCACGCCGCCGACCGCGAGCACCTGCAGGTTCAGCCAGAGCCCCTCGAGGATCTCGGGGAACGCGTCCACCGCCACCGACCACGAGAAGAACGTGGCCTGCACCCGCGGCCAGCCCGGCGCCCGGGTGACGGCGAGGTACGCCGCCACCGCGAACAGCAGGGTGGAGAGCAGCGCGATGCCCGTGGACCGCCGGGCCCGGCGCGCACGCCAGGCCCGGCGGGAGAGCTCGAGGTCGCTGGGCGCCGGGAGGGCGCCGTGCATCAGTTCAGGACGGGCGCGTCGGCGACGTCGGACAGCCACTGCTGCTCGAGCTCCTCGAGCGTGCCGTCCTCCCGCAGGGCGTCCACCGCCTGGCTGACGCAGTCGGTGAGCGGGCTGTCCTTCTCCAGCAGCAGGCCGAACTCGTCGCCGCCGGCGCCCGAGTTCTCGATCTGGCCGACGATCACGCCGTTCTCCAGCTCGGCGGCGGTGATGAAGAACGCCGTCGGCAGGTCGACGACGATCCCGTCGACCTGGCCGTTCTGCAGGGCCAGCTTGGCGTCGTCGTTGGTGTTGAACACGACCGGGTCGCTCTCCGGCGCGATGGTCTCGGTGAGGACGTCGAGGCTGGTCGTGGCCACCTGGGCGCCCAGGCGCAGGCCGCGCAGCTCCTCGAGGCTGGTGGCGCCGTCGGCCGGCGAGCCGGCGGTGGTGATGACCGCCTGGCTGACCGTGTAGTACGGCGAGGAGAAGTCGACCGCCTGCCGGCGCTCCTCGGTGATCGAGAACTGGTTGATGTCGAAGTCGAACGGCCGGTCGCCGGGCTGGATCGCGGCGTTGAACGGCACGCGCGTCCAGGTGACGTCCTCCTCGGCGTAGCCCAGTTGCTCGGCGACCGCGTAGGCGACGGCGGACTCGAAGCCCTCGCCGTTCTCGGGGGTGTCGTCGACCATCCACGGCTCGTACGCGGGCTGGTCGGTGGCGATGGTCAGCGTCCCGGGCTCGAGGGTCTCGAGCTCCTCCGGCGTGCAGGAGCCGCCGGCCGCCGATCCCGAGGTCGCCGAGCTGTCGCTCGACGACTCCTGCGGGGCGCAGGCGGTCGCCAGCAGCGCGGCGGCGGCGAGCGCGGTGAGCGGGGCGAGGCGGCGCATGTCGGGTCCTTGAGGGTTGAACGGTCGTGCGGACGACGGAATCCTAGGGCGCGCTCCCGACGGGGCCGACGGCCCGCGGCACCGTTGCGGGAAGATGACAGGCCGGCGCGGGCGTTCCCGGTGTGACGGCCCGCACGAGACCCCTGGAGCCCGCGTGACCGCGACCATCGCGCCCGCCACCCCCGCCGTCGTCGGCGACGAGCGGACGTTGTCGCCCGAGGAGTACCGGGCCTGGGCGCGCGAGGTGCGCGCCCTGGCCGAGGAGCGCGGAGCGGTGATCCTCGCGCACAACTACCAGGTCCCCGAGATCCAGGACGTCGCCCACTACACCGGCGACTCGCTGTACCTCTCCCGCGTCGCGGCGCAGACCGACGCCCGCGAGATCGTCTTCTGCGGCGTCCACTTCATGGCCGAGACGGCGAAGATCCTCTCGCCGGGCAAGACCGTGCTGCTGCCCGACCACGCGGCCGGCTGCTCGCTGGCCGACAGCATCACCGCCGAGCAGCTGCGCGAGTGGAAGGCCGAGCACCCGGGCGCCGTCGTCGTCAGCTACGTGAACACGACCGCCGCGGTCAAGGCCGAGACCGACATCTGCTGCACGTCGTCCAACGCCGCCGACGTCGTCCGGTCGATCCCCGAGGACCGGGAGATCCTGTTCTGCCCCGACCAGTTCCTCGGCGCCCACGTCAAGCGGGTCACCGGGCGGCAGGACATCCACGTGTGGGCGGGAGAGTGCCACGTGCACGCCGGGATCAGCCCCTCCGACGTGCGCGCCCAGGTGGCCGCGCACCCCGACGCCGAGATCCTGGTGCACCCCGAGTGCGGCTGCACGACCTCGGTGCTCGACCTGGTCAGCCACGGCGACCTGCCCGCCGACCGGACCCGCGTGCTGTCCACCGGCGGCATGGTCGAGGAGGCCGCCCGGACGTCGTCGCGGGAGGTGCTGGTGGCGACCGAGGTCGGCATCCTGCACCAGCTGCGGGCGCTCAACGCCGGCACGTCGTTCATCCCGATGAACGACCGCGCCGCCTGCCGCTACATGAAGATGATCACCCCGGCCAAGCTGCTGCACACGCTGCGCACCGGCGAGGGCGCCGTCGACGTCGACCCGGAGACCGCCACCCGCGCCCGGGCCGCCGTCGAGGCGATGATCGCCATCGGCGAGCCCGGGCGGGGCGGGGAGTAGCGCTCACACCCCCTGCAGCGCCGGCGGCTCGACGGGCACGAGGTCGGACGGCTCGGGCAGCTCCTCCTCGGTGACCACGGCCCGGTTGGGCCGGGCGTTGAACAGCAGCCGGAAGACGTCGGGCCGCGAGTAGTGGCCGACCGGGTCGGCGGCGGACTTGGCGATCGCGAGCAGCGCCGGGTCGAGGTCGGCGTAGAGGATGCCCTCCTCGTCCTCGGCCAGCGGCGCGGCGAGCTCGGTGCCCTCCGGCCCGTAGATGCGGGTGAACCCGCCGCCCTGCAGCAGCAGCTGCTTCTTGACCTCGGTGTCGGCGAACAGGTCGTGCGCCGCCTGGCCCACCACCGAGCAGGGGGCGACGACGAACGTCTGCCCCTCGACGGCGTAGACGCGGCTGGCGGCGGTGTTGACCTCCGGGCCGAGCGCGGTGGCCGCGCCGCGGTAGACCGAGAAGCTCGGCCACGAGGCCACGTGGATCTGCTCGCCCTTGCTGTACATCGCGTACTTGGTGAGCGGCTGGAAGTGCTCCCAGCAGTTGAGGCCGCCGAGCCGGCCGAGCCGGGTCTCGTGCACCTGGATGTCGCTGCCGTCGCCCTCGCCGAACACGCTGCGCTCCACGTGGGTGGGCTTGAGCTTGCGGCGCACGGCGATCACCGCCCCGGTGTCGTCGAGGAAGGCCTGCGACATGTACAGCGAGCCGCCGGCCTTCTCCGCGAACCCGAGGACGACGTGCACCCGGTGCCGGCCGGCCGCGGCGGCGATCCGCTGCATGTGCTCGCCGTCGCGGGTCATCGCGTTGTCCGCGTACCGCGGCACGAACTGCATGCCCCAGGCGGGGCTGTCCAGCCAGATCCACCAGGGGTAGCCGGGGACGAACGTCTCGCCGAAGGCGACGAGCTGCGCGCCGTTCCCGGCGGCCTCGGCGATCAGGTCGCACACCTGCGTCACGCCCGCCTCCAGGTCGAGCCAGCGCGGCTCGGCCTGGACGGCGGCGACGCGGACGGGCTGTGCTGGGCGCGTGGCGGAGCTCATGGCGGACCTCCCGGATCGGGCCGCCGTCGGGCGCGGCGGCATGCTGCGACGGTGGCGCCGCCGGCGCCGGGCGGACTCGCCGTGCGTGCCGCGTTCCTGACGATCGGTGCCAGCTCAGGGCGCGCCGAGCGCCGCCCGCCGGTAGGCCGCGGGGGTGCTGCCGGTGACCGCCCGGAAGGTGCGGTGGAACTGCGCCTCGCCGGCGAAGCCGCAGCGCCCGGCGACGGCGGCCAGCGGCATCCGGGGCTGCGTGCGCAGCAGGTCCTGGGCGGCGGTCACCCGCAGCCGGCGCAGCACGTCGCCCAGGCCCTCGGGCTCGCCCTCGAACAGCCGGAACAGCGTGCGGCGGGAGAGGTGGCACGCCTCGGCGACCCGGTCGGCGTCCAGCCGGGGGTCGGCGTAGCGGGCGGCGAGGTGGGCCAGCACCCGCTCGCGGTCCACCGCCGTCGCCCCGTCGCCGCGCGGCGCCGTCGTCCCGGCGGCCAGGGTGAGGGCCGAGGTGAGCAGGCCCAGCGCGTGCGGGGCGAGGGCCGCGCTGCCGGCCGGGTCGGTCGCCCGCGCGCGGGCGAGTCCGCGGAAGAAGTCGGCCACCAGGCGGGCGCTGCTGGTGGCGCCCAGCGCCACCCCGGTCGCGTGCAGCACCGGCCCCTCGGGCAGCAGCCGGCGGGGCACCTGCACGACCAGCTGCTCGAACGAGCCGGGGAAGTGCAGCGCGTAGGGGCGGGTGCTGTCGTAGAAGGCCATGGCGCCGGGGGGCAGCGGCGCCGTCCGCCCGTCCTGGGCGACCGTCCCGCGCCCGGCCACCTGGATGCTGGCCAGCACGTACTCCTCGGAACTGCGCGCGATCAGCCGCGGGGTGCGGCGCACGTGCTGGCCGCTGGCCCGCACCGTGGTGAGCTCGACCGCGCCCACCTCGGTGTGCGCGATCCGGCCGCGGAACGGCGCCTCGGTCGTGGGCGCGGCGGACAGCTGCACGAACGTGTCGCAGATGAGGTCCTGCCAGTACGCGAACGCACTGCCCGGCGGCACCTCGTCGGTGCTGGCGGTCAGCGCGCTCACGCGGGCGATGATGAACCGTCAGGCGGCCCGCAGGAAGAGGTAGATCGAGACGGCGACGCCGAAGGTCACGATGAGCACGCGCAGCGGGGTGGACGGGATCCGGCTGGCCAGGCGCGCGCCGAGGAACCCGCCGAGCAGGCTGGCGGGGGCGGCGACCGCGACGACGCCCCAGTGCACCGGGCCGAACAGGCCGAAGACGACCACCGTGACCGTGGCGGTCACCGCGGAGAGCGCGGACTTCAGCGCGTTGGCGAGCTTCAGCCGGTGCAGCGCCAGGCCGAGGACGCCGACGAGGATCACGCCGAGCGCGCCGCCGAAGTAGCCGCCGTAGGTGGTGGCGAGGAAGAGGGCGACGTAGAGCCAGACGGGGTCGCGGGTCCGGCCCACCTCCTCGGCGCGCCGGAGCCGCTGGTTGAGCAGCGGCTGGACGGCCAGCAGCAGGCTGGCCAGCAGGACGAGCACCGGGACGACGAGGTCGAAGGCCTCGGTCGGGGTGGTCAGCAGCAGCACGGACCCGGCGATGCCGCCCAGGACGGCGACCAGGCCGAAGCGCACCAGGCGGCTGCGCTGGCCGACGTACTCCTGGCGGAACCCGGCGACGCCGCCGAGGTAGCCGGGCCACTGCGCGACCGAGTTGGTGACGTTGGCCTCGACCGTGCCGAGGCCGAGCGCGACCAGCGTGGGGAAGAGGATCAGCGAGCCGCCGCCGGCGATGGAGTTGACGCCCCCGGCGAGGAAGGCCACGGCCGCGGCGATGACCAGGTCGAGGGCGGACACGGGCGCCGAGCCTACGGTGGCGGTCGTGCGCACGCCCTGGCGAACGGCCGGACTCGCCGCCCTGCTGGGCGGCTCCGGCGTCCTGCACCTGGTCCGGCCCGCCGTCTACGAGTGGCTGGTGCCCCGGAGCTGGGCGACGCGCGCACGTGGGTCACGGTCACCGGGGTCGCGGAGATCGGGACGGCGGCGCTGCTCGCCCTGCCCGTGACCCGGCGCTCCGGCGGTTGGGCGGCGGTCGGGCTCCTGACCGCGTTCCTGCCGGCCCACCTGCACACGTTCCGGGTGGTCCCGCGCCGCCCGCTGCCGCTCGCGGTGGCCGCGGTGCGGCTGCCGCTGCAGGCGCCGCTCATCGCGGCCGCGCTGCGAGCCGCCCGGCGGGGTTGATCACCCCGGCAGACTCCGCGGCATGCCTTCAGCACCCATGCCCGACGACTGGCAGCGCGCGCTCGTCGTCGCCGCCCACCCCGACGACATCGAGTACGGCGCGGCCGCCGCGGTGGCCGTGTGGACGGCGGCCGGCAAGGAGGTGCACTACCTGCTGGCCACCCGCGGCGAGGCGGGGATCGCGGGGATGCCGCCCGCCGAGGCCGGCCCGCTGCGCGAGGAGGAGGAGCGGCGCTCGGCCGCCGTCGTCGGCGTCCGGGAGGTGGAGTTCCTCGACCACCGGGACGGCGTCCTGGAGTACGGGCCGCCCCTGCGCCGCGACCTCGCCGGTGCGATCCGGCGCCACCGGCCGGAGCTGGTGGTCACGATGCACGGCGGGGACACGTGGACCCCGCCCGGCGTCTCGCCGGCCGCGCTGAACTCGGCCGACCACCGCGCGCTGACCCGGTCGGTGCTCGACGCGGTGGCCGACGCCGCCAACGAGTGGATCTTCCCCGACCTGGCGGAGGAGCCGTGGTCGGGCGTGCAGTACATCGCCGTGCAGGTCTTCGGCGGCGAGGCGCCGCACGTCGTCGACGTGAGCGAGGGGGTCGAGCCGGCCGTGGCGTCGCTGAGCGAGCACCGGCGGTACCTCGAGGTGCTCTCCGACGTGCCGGTCGACGAGCAGGCGAGGCAGCAGATCGACATGGCGACACTGGGCGAGGACGGCGGTCGGCGGGTGGGCTTCACGCTGTACTGGGGATGACACGCCCGACACGCTGACCAGCGCTTTCATCGTCCACAGGCCTTGCCGCGGCGTTCCGATCGAACGTATGATCGAACACGTGGACCAGCCTCCCGCCTACGCAGCGCAGACCGGCCTCGCCGCCGGTCCGCTGGGGGTGGTGCAGGCCGCGGACCGCGAGATCGCCCGGCAGACCGCGGTGCGGGCGCGGGCCCTGGCGGAGTTCGCCGCCTCCCGGCCGGCGTCGGCCGACCGGGCCCAGGGGGAGCCGGGCGCGATGAGCGCCGCGCGGTGGGCGGCCCGGCCGGACGAGCTGAAGCCGGTGAGCGAGTGGGCGACCCCGGAGCTCTCGATCGGGCTCACCTGCACGCGGTCGCGGGCGGACGCCCTGCTGTCCGAGTCGCTGCTCCTCGTCGAGCGCCTCCCGGGCACCCTGGCGGCGCTGGAGGCCGGAATGCTCACCGAGGCGCACCGGTGGCCGCTCCTCGAGCACGTCGCGACCGTCGTCGACGACCGGGTGCGGGCCGAGGTCGAGACGGAGGTGCTGGGCTGGGTCGCCGATCGCGCCGCCCGGCGGACCATCACCACGCCGCCGCAGCTGCGCGACAAGGTGCTGCGCGTGCTGGCTCGGCGCAACCTGCGCGACGTCGCCGACGAGCTGGCCAGGGCGGTGAAGCGCCGCGGGGTGCACCTGCAGCCGGAGAAGACCGCCGGCATGGCAGCGGTCTTCGCCAGGCTCACCGTGCCCGAGGCGCAGGCACTGGTCGCCACCCTGGAGGCCCTCGCCGGTGCGCTGCCGGCCGATCCGGCCGACACCCGGTCGCGCGGGGAGAAGATGGCCGACGTCCTGCTCGACCTGGTGCTCCGCCGGGGGTCGTCGGACCTCCCGCCGGTGCAGGTGGCCCTCACCCTCGTCGCGCCGGTGAGCACGGTCCTGGGCGGGGACGCCCCGGCCGAGCTCGGTGGCCAGGTGGTCCCCGCCGAGGTGGCCCGCCGGCTGCTGGACGCCCTCGCCGGCGCCGGGCCCGGGGCGCCGGCCGACGAGCCACCGGCGGCGGACCTGGGCGAGGACGAGCAGTTCCCCGATCTCGGCCTCGACGACTCCGGCTGGACCGAGCGGATGCGGGCCGCGCACGCCGAGTGGGAGGCCGACTGGGAGCGCCGCCTGGAGGCCGGCGAGTTCGACGACCCCGACCCGCTGACCGCCGATGAGGTCGTGGCCGCCGCCGAGCGCACGCTCGACGAGGGCTGGCTGGAGCTGCAGCGCGAGATGGCCGACGCCGACGACCGCTGGTGGGCGGAGTTCGAGGCGGGGCTGCACCCCGACCCCGACCCGCCGCCGGCCGACGGGCCGGCCGGGACGGACCCGCCCGAGGACGGGACGTGGTGGAGGTCGGCCGATCGAGCGGTGCAGGAGGCGGAACGGATCCTCGGCGACGCCGAGGCGGCGCTGGTGCGCGCCCGCGACCTGGTGCACACCGCCGAGCTCGCCGATCGCGCCGACGAGGCGGCCTGGCAGCGCTCGCCGGCGGGACGGGTGACCGCCGCGGCCGACGCCCTGGGGGCACTGCGTGCCGCGGCCGCGGCCGACCGGGCCGCGCTCGGCGACCTGCTGGTGCGCACCGGTGGGGGAGGACTGCTGGAGCGCCCGCGGATCGCCCTGGTCGACGCCCTCTCCGGCACGCTCGTGTCGCTCACCGACCTGCCGGGCCTGCGCCGCGCGGCCGCGGCCGGGGAGCCGCTCGGTGCCCCGGAGCCGACCGACGGCTACCGTCCGGGCGCGGAGCTCGACCGCTTCGTCCGGCGCCGCGACCGCCGCTGCCGGTTCCCGGGGTGCCGCCGTCCGGTCGCGGCGGGCGAGCTCGACCACCGGATCCGCTGGCCCGACGGGCCGACCGACGTCGGCAACCTGGTGGGCTTCTGCACCGGTGACCACCGCGGCAAGCACCAGGCCCCCGGCCTCGACCACGCGCTCGACGCGGCGGGCACGCTCACCGTCACCACGCCGTCCGGCCTCGTCGCCACCACGGACGCGCCGCCGTTCTGAGCGCCGAACTAGACTGGTCACCACGACGGACGAGTCGGCTGGGCGGTCGCGTCGGCGGGGGAGACCCCGTCGCCGAGGAACGTCCGGGCTCCACAGGGCAGGGTGGTCGCTAACGGCGACCCGGGGTGACCCGCGGGACAGTGCCACAGAGAACAGACCGCCAGCGGTTCGCCGCTGGTAAGGGTGAAACGGCGGTGTAAGAGACCACCGCACACCGGGTGACCGGTGTGGCTCGGTAAACCCCACCCGGAGCAAGGTCGAGAGGGACGGCGGCTCGCCGCCGTCCTGCGCAGGCGATCGAGGGCTGCCCGCCCGAGCCTGCGGGTGGACCGCTCGAGCCTGCCGGCAACGGCAGGCCTAGATGGATGACCGCCCATCGGGAGGCCGCGAGGCGCCCGAGGACAGAACCCGGCGTACAGGCCGACTCGTCCGTCGTTCCCCGCTGACCAGCACTTATGCGGTCAGCGGGGGGCGGCAGTCCGCACGGAGCCGCAACTCGGCCGAGCACGGAGTCGACCGCGGCCCTGGTTCGGTCGTCCGAGTCAGGCCAGAGATGGCTGTAGGTGTCGAGCGTCTCGGCCGCGCTCGCGTGGCCCAGCCGGGCCTGGACGGTCTTCACCGACTCCCCGTGCCGGACGAGCAGGCTCGCGTAGAAGTGCCGCAGCGAGTGCATGGTGACGCCGCTGAGCCCGGCACGCCGCACCGCGGGTCGCCAGACGGCCGCGGTGAGCTGCCGGCGCAGGAAGTCGATGCGGTCGACGGTGAGCCCGAAGGCCTCACCCTGCCGGAGCCCTGCGCCCGCCGCGAGGGTGACCAGCGCCCGGTACCCGTCCGGCACGGCCTCCGTCAGCGCCTCGACCGCCTCGAGCGCCAGCGGCTCGATGCGGCGGCGATGGGTCTTCGGCAGCTTGGTGCCCTCGCACGGGGAGGCGACGACCCGGCGGTCGCGGACGGCGGACTTGAAGATCCCCGCGAGGATGCGGTGGACGACTCCCACGGTGGCGGGCGCCAGGTCGAGGGAGAGCTGCGTGACGAGGGCAACGGCGCCGGCGTCGACGCCCTCCGCCGCATCGTCTACTTCAACGCCGCCGACAGCGCCCCCCCGGATCTGGGTCGTCGTCGCCTGGGGTGTCGTGGGCACTGCCTTGGCCATCCTCGCTGTGCGGGTCCGTCACCGCCGCGCCACGGCGACCGGCTGAAGGGCCTGTCCGTTCGACCGGACGCCGCATCGCCGGTTCCTCGGTCGGGTCCTGAGCTGGACGGAGCGGAATCGGCGAGGGCCGCCATTCACGGTGACCTTGGGCACGGCGCTCAGGCCCGTTGTGAGCCCCAGACATGAAGGCAACTGTCTCTAGGGGCGGGGTCAGGGACACCGCTCCCCATCCCGCTGGTTGGCCGCTGATTTCACTGCGGGCGCGGACATGGGAGCTTGCCGAACTGGACGTCTCCTCGGACCCGCCACTGCTCCGAGCACGCGCGCAAATCCGTAGCACCTACGGGACTTCCGACAAAGACCACCCCTCAGCTACATACTTCCATATGCGGCTTGGAACGCTGGTCAGCAATTGCTGGTCGCTGAGAACAACACCCTGCTCCGCAAGGGTGTGCCAGACGTGTCGGGCGTTCTCGCCCTCTGCGGTCAGTCGCCGCCCGAAGATCAGGCCATGTGCAAGAAGTGACGGAAGAACCTCGCGCGTGATGTACCCACCTCGGATGAGTCGCATATGCAAGCGCGACGACATGTACTTCTCAAAGACAGCCTCGGCGAGGATCACTCCATGGACCCCCGTTGTTCCGTCCTCGAGCTTCGTTCCCACAACACCTTGCTGCTTCCACCAGGGCTTGCCCTCGTTGGTGAGCGGGACGGTGTCGTGGTAAACCGCGGCGACGGTCCGCAGCGGAGGACGCAGGGGCAGCCGCGGGTTTGCACCGTCCATGAAGACGTCGTCGCGCAGTCCAAGCACGTCGAGAGCCACCAGATCTGCAAGAGCCAGCGCGACTGCTTCTCTTTCGCTGACTCGGAATCTTCCGCGCAGTAGAACCACCAGTTCGGGACTGGACAGCTTCTCGAGGAGGTCCAGCACGTGTGCGTCACCGGGCCCTGGCGGATCCTGTGGCCCCTGGCGCTCATTCATCCGGCACCCCCGCTCGACGACTCGTTCGAGTGATCCCTGGGCTCTTCTTGATGCAGTCCCGATGCCTATCGCGCACTGGGATCGCTTCTACTCCTATCACTTGCCGGCCTCCTGAAGGCCTCAGCCGCCTGGGTCTTCTGCTCAGCCTTCGCGTGACAGCAGGGATTCACGGCACCCTGAGAGGCAGAACTTCTCGTTGCAACCCTGAGCGGCTGACATCTGGCCGTCCGGGTGAACGATGTATCCCTGAAAGGGCCGCTACGGGCGACGACCTAGCTCACGGACGAGGTAGATCCCGACGCCGGCCGTCATGGAGACCGCGCCCGCGCCCGCGAGAAGCGCCGCCTACGACGGCGGCACGCGGCCACACTTCCGAGGACGCTGACGACCAGGGCGCTGCTCGAAGAACGAGGAGCAACACTGCTCGCACGGACGGCCCGGGTAGGTCGGGCCTCGGCTGCTCAGGTCCTGCAGCTCGGACACCGGGCTCGCCGTCGATGACTTGTCGGCTGTTCCACAGTGGGCCGCTGGGACATCCGGCCTGCAAGCCGTGAGGGCGGCTCTGAAGACAGCGTGAGCGAGGATTTCGGGTGCATCAGCAGATGACGGACGTGATCGAGCGGCTGCTGACCGCGGCGTTCGATGCCGAGCGACTCGACCCAGGGCAGCGGCGCAGCTGCGACGGCCACCAGCAACGGAGTCGACTGGTCGGCACAGGCGGGCTCGGTCACGGGTGGTCCCGGTCTCATGCGCGGCGAAGTGGGTAACGTCCCGCGCAACTGTCGAGCCGAGGTGTGGAGGGACGGACGCGGTGACCGATGCGTTCAGGTCGCTGCTGCACGCCTGCCATCTGCTGCCGCCGGACGACTTCGCCGCGACCGTCGCCGCCCACGCCGCCGAGCTGGGCGCGCAGGAGATGGTGCTCTACCTCGCCGACTACGGGCAGGCCACCCTGCTGCCGCTGCCCGGGGCGGGCGTTCCCGAGCGCCAGGAGCTGTCGATCGAGGGCACGCTGGCCGGTCAGGCGTTCCGGCGCATCGAGGTGGTCGGGAACGCCGGCGAGCACGGCTACCGGATGTGGCTGCCGCTGCTGGACGGACTGGAGCGCGTCGGCGTCAGCGAGCTGCTGCTGGCGGCCGAACCCGACGGCGACCAGTGCGAAGTCCTGCTGGCGTTCGTCAGCCTGGTCACCGAGCTGCTCGTGGTGCGCGACGCCTACACCGACGTGTTCGCGCGGCTACGCCGCCGAAAGACGCTCTCGCTGGCCGCGGAGATGCAGTGGGAGCTGCTACCGCCGCTGACCTTCGGCACCGACCGGGTGGTCATCACCGGCGGTCTGGAACCGGCCTACGACATCGGGGGCGACTCCTTCGACTACGCCGTCAACGGCAGCAGCGCGGAGCTGCTGGTCATCGATTCGGTCGGCCACGGACTGCCAGCCGCGGTGCTGGCCAGCGTCGCGATCAACGCCTACCGGCACGCCCGCCGCAATTCACTCGACCTGCCTGACATCGCCGCCGCCGTCAACGCCGCCATCGCCACCCAGATCGGCGGCAGCCAGTTCGCCACCGCCGTGCTCGCTCGTCTGGACCTGGACACCGGCCGGCTGCGGTGGATCAACGCCGGTCATCCCGAGCCGCTGATCCTGCGCGGCTCGTCGCTGGTGCACCCGCCGCCCTGCCCGCCGGCCCGCCCTCTGGGCCTCCAGCAAGGCAAGCCGGTCTGCTGCGAGTTCCGGCTGGAGCCAGGCGACCGGCTGCTGCTCTACACCGACGGCATCACCGAGGCCCGCTCGCCCGCCGGGGAGTTCTTCGGCGAGCAGCGCCTGGCCGATGTCATCAGCGCGGCCGTCGCTGCCGGCAAGCCCGCCCCGGAGACGGTGCGCCGCCTCATCCGCGGGGTCATGGACCACCAGGCCGATCAGCTGCAGGACGACGCCAGCATCGTCGTCCTCGAGTGGCTCAGCGGAGACGCGCGCCGGGCCCTGCCGTAGCCCCACAGCAGGTGCCGCTACGGCATGCGCCCTCCGCGGTGCAGGGCGGGGGCTGCGTGAACCTGGTTTGCCGTGGGGGAGCGCGGGCAGGGAAGTCGGCAGGTCCGACTGCGCCTTGCTCCGGCGCCACACCGGGATGCCGAGGGGCCAGCCGTGGACATCGCAATCCGCTTCGTCGACGCACTCGACGCCAACGCAGCCGACGGCGACGATCCAGATCTGCTGCCGGTGCGGCTGGTCCGTGCCGCGGCCGCCGTGCTCCCTGCCGACGGCGTGGGGCTGAGCATCCACGGAGGGTCCGGGCGGCGGACACCGCTCGCAGCCAGCAGCGAGGTCGCATCCACGGCCGAGCGGCTGCAGTTCACCGTCGGCAGCGGGCCGTGCCTGGAAACCGCGGACTCCCAGCTCCCCGTGTTCGCCAGCCAGGAGGTTCTCGCACACCGCTGGCCGGCCTACCACGACCTGCTGGTCACCCAGACGCCGCTGCGCAGCGTGCTGGCACTTGCCCTGCCGGGACGTCTTCGGGGGGTCGGTGGCATGGACACGTTCTTCACCGACCCTGCCGGAGCCACGACCGTCGACGTCTTCGACGCCCGGCGCGTCGCCGAAGTCGTCTCTGACCACCTCGAGCTCTCCGCCGACTGGTCGGTGTGGACCTTGGACGAGCTGCCGGCGTGGTCGGACACGGCCGTTGCCCGCTTGCGGGGACGGTTGTGGATGGCCGTCGGCATGCTGATGGTCGCCTTGGAGCTATCAGCGCCGGACGCGCTCGCGGTCCTCCGCGGCTACGCCTACGCGGCAGGCCGGACCGCGGACGACCTCGCCGACGACCTCGTCGAGGGACACCTGCAGGCCAGCCAGCTCCGCGCGAGCTCCGGTAGCGACCGCTGACCGCGCTGCATCGAGGATCGGCACCCATGGCCAGGCCTCGGTGTGAGCCGCTCGCCGAGTGCGCCGTCATGCGGCCTGAGGGACGGCTGGCCATTGCTCTGCTGCCGGCGCGCGCAGGGCGCGGTCGTCGCCGGCGGCGCCGCAGTCCGCACAGAGTCCGCAACTCGACCGAAAACAGTCATCGCCAGCCGTATACCGTCAACGGCATAGGTGCTGCTCAAACGTCTTGTTCAATCATTGTCGACAATGGTCGACACAGGCATCACGGTTCCCGGCGTACAGGCCGACGCGTCCGTCGCCCCCTGGCCACCCCAGCTGCGGTCAGGGACGCGCTCGCTCCCGGACGGCGTAGGTCAGGTGGGTCACCCGCTGCGTCGGCTCGGCGCGGACCGGCTCGAGGGCCACGCGGCCCGCGTCCACGCCCTCGAACAGGCGGATCCCCGTGCCGAACAGCACGGGCGACAGGGCGATCGTGAACTCGTCGACCAGGCCGGCGTTCACGTGCTGCAGGATCGTCGCGCCGCCGCCCGCGATGCGGACGTCCCGGTCCCCGGCGGCCGCGCGAGCCCGGTCCAGCGCGGCCTCGATGCCGTCGTTCACGAAGTGGAAGGCGGTCCCGCCCGGCCGCTCCCAGGGGTCGCGCTCCTCGTGCGTCACGACGAACACCGGCGTGTGGAACGGCGCCTCCTCCGGCCACGCCTGCTCGCCGGCGTCGAACATGCGCCTGCCCATCACGCTCGCGCCCGTGCGCTCGAACGTCTCCCGCAGGATGTCGTTGTCGCGCCCCTCCTCGCCGCCCTCGCCGAGCTTCAGGTTCTGCCGGAAGAACCGCTGCGGGAAGACCCACCGCTGCAGCTCCACCCACTGCCGCCCCATCAGCTCCTCGGGGGACCCGGGCGCGATGAACCCGTCCAGCGACATCGACACGCTGAAGAACACCTTCCCGGCCATCAGCCGTCGGCCCCCGTCCGAACGGTCTCGGCCAGGTAGGCGGCCAGGTTGCCCAGGGTCTGCCGGCCGCCCTCGATCGCGTGGTACTTCTCGACCGCCTCGTCGCGCAGCTCCTTCGTGGGGAACACCGTGCGCATCTCGAGCCGGGTCGCCGCTCCCTCGGGCGCGAACGTGAGGACCGACTCGAAGGCGTTCGGGTCGCCGCGGAACTCACCGTGCAGCAGCCCGATCACCTCCGGCGGGACGATCTCGGTCCAGGAGATCCACTCCTGGTAGTCCGTCCCGTCCGGCCCGTGCATCACGAAGACCCACTCCCCGCCGACGCGGAACTCGAAGGACCGCGTGGTGGTGGTGAACCCCTCCGGCCCCCACCACCGCGACAGGTGGCGCACCTCGGTGAACGCCTCGAACACCAGCTCCCGCGGGGCGTCGATGACCCGGGAGATCACGATCTCCCGGTCGGCCTCCGCGGACGGCGCCGCCGCTCCTCGTCCCGTCGTGCTCATCCGCTAGTCCTCCTGCCTCTCCTGCTTGAGGTCCTGGACGTACGCGTCCAGCCGGTCGAAGCCGGCGCTCCAGAACCGCTCGAACCCGCCGGTCCACTCGTGCACCGGTCGAAGCCCACGGGCGTCGAGGCCGTACAGGCGCTGCTTGCCGGCCTTGCGGTCCCGCACCAGCCCGACCTCCCGGAGCACCCGCAGGTGCTTCGACGCCCCGGGCTGGGCCATCCCCAGCTCCCGGGCCACCTCGGTCACCGGCCGCTCACCCGCCCGCAGCAGCGCCAGGATCTCCCGGCGCTGCGGCTCGGCGATCGCGTTGAAGACGTCCGACGTCGTCGCGGCCCGTGCCATGACGCACAACGTATACCCATATCGGCATGCGTCAAGGTCCCGTCAGCCACCCGCTCCTGCGCCAGATCACTCCTCGGTGGATCGGTGGGGGGAGAGGACGGCGTCGACCGCCGCGCGCAGCGCGTCGGGGAGCGACCCCTCCCCGGTCAGCGGCCACAGGACCAGAGCGCCGTTGTAGGCCGTGTGGACCGCGCCCGCCAGCCGGTCGACGTCGACGTCCTCGCGGAGCTCGGCGGCCTCCACCGCGGCCCGCAGCAGGGAGGCGATCCCGGCCTCGGTGCAGCGCGCACGGGTCACCGCGTGCGCCCGGAACTCGTCGTCCCGCGGGTCCAGCTGCAAGAAGGCGAGGTCGTTGACGAGCTCCGCCGGCCCGTCCAACCCCTCCACCAGAGCCGCCAGCACCGCCTGCAACGCCGCCAGGGGGGACTCGTGCCGCCGACGGGCCCCGACGGGCGGGATGACACCATCCTCGGGACGGCGCCACGCCCAGGGGACGGAGTACGAGTGAGCAAGGTCCTGACCGCCCTCCCGGTCGGCGAGCGCGTCGGCATCGCCTTCTCCGGGGGTCTCGACACCTCGGTGGCGGTGGCCTGGATGCGTGCCAAGGGGGCCGTCCCCTGCACGTACACCGCCGACCTCGGCCAGTACGACGAGACCGACATCTCCGGCGTCCCCGGCCGCGCCGTGCAGTACGGCGCGGAGATCGCCCGCGCCGTCGACTGCCGGCGGGAGCTGGTCGAGGAGGGCCTGGCCGCCCTCGCGTGCGGTGCCTTCCACATCCGGTCGGCCGGCCGGGTCTACTTCAACACCACCCCGCTCGGCCGCGCCGTGACCGGCACGATGCTCGTCCGCGCGATGCAGGCCGACGACGTCCACATCTGGGGCGACGGCTCGACCTTCAAGGGCAACGACATCGAGCGCTTCTACCGGTACGGCCTGCTGGCCAACCCGGGCCTGCGGATCTACAAGCCGTGGCTCGACGCCGACTTCGTCCGCGAGCTCGGCGGCCGCGCCGAGATGAGCCAGTGGCTCGTCGAGCACGACCTGCCCTACCGGGACAGCAAGGAGAAGGCGTACTCCACCGACGCCAACATCTGGGGCGCCACCCACGAGGCGAAGACCCTCGAGCACCTCGACGTCCCGCTGGAGACCGTCGAGCCGATCATGGGCGTCCGCTTCTGGGACCCGGCCGTCGTCGTCGAGCCCGAGGACGTCACCCTCCGCTTCGAGGCCGGCCGCCCGGTCGCGGTCAACGGCCGCGCCTACGACGACCCGGTCGCGCTGGTCGACGAGGTCAACGCGATCGGCGGCCGGCACGGGCTCGGCATGTCCGACCAGATCGAGAACCGGATCATCGAGGCCAAGTCCCGCGGCATCTACGAGGCACCCGGCATGGCCCTGCTGTGGATCGGCTACGAGCGCCTGCTCAACGCCGTCCACAACGAGGACACGATCGCCAACTACCACGCCGAGGGCCGCCGGCTGGGCCGCCTGCTCTACGAGGGCCGCTGGCTGGACCCGCAGGCGCTCATGCTGCGCGAGTCCATCCAGCGCTGGGTCGCCTCCCTGGTCACCGGCGAGGTCACGGTGCGGCTGCGGCGCGGGGAGGACTACTCCGTGCTGGCCACCCGCGGCCCGGCGCTGTCCTACCACCCCGACAAGCTGTCGATGGAGCGCGTCGAGCACGCCGCGTTCGGCCCCGTCGACCGCATCGGCCAGCTGACCATGCGCAACCTCGACATCGCCGACTCCCGCGCCAAGCTCGAGCAGTACGCCGCCCGGGCCGGGATCCCGGTCGGCCGGGCCTACCTGTTCGGCGAGCTCGAGTCCGGCCTGGTCGCCGGCGGCGCCGAGCTCATCGCCGCCAACCCGCAGGCCGAGGCGCAGCCGGCCGACGAGACCCTCGACAACGCCGCGATGGAGTCCGGCACCGACTGACCGACGCCCGGCCGGCGAGCCGCCACCCGGCGCGGAGCCAGGGGCCCGGTCGTGGAGAGGCCGCACTTCCGAGCCGTGACCGTCCGTCGCGGTGCGATCGGTGCACGGAGCGCCGACGTCACCCGACCCGGTGATGAACTGCGGTTTTCGCCGGGGTCCGCGGACGACGGCATTGACACGCGCTGACACAGCGTGATGGTTTGCCGCGCCGGCTCTTCCCGATCGCGGGGAGCCGGGCACAACGGATCACCGTCACGGGGGAGACGCTCATGGCACAGCGCAGTGCGGCGTTCGTCGACGGACCGTCTTCGTCTCTCCGTCGTGAAGGTCCCCAGATGTCTGCAGCCACCGACCGGTCCACGCAGGCCGGCCGGCGAGCCGGTACCGCCATGCTCGCCGCACTCCTCGCCCTCGGCCTCCTGCTCCTGGGCCTCGCCGTGCCGGGCACCGCCTCCGCCGACACCCGGCCCGACGCCGGCGTGCCGGCCACCTTCGCCGCCGACGGCCTGGGCACCGTCCAGGTCAACGGGGTCGTGTGGTCCATGGCCACCGTGGGCAACACGGTCTACGCGACGGGCAGCTTCACGCGGGCCCGCCCGGCGGGATCGGCGCCGGGCGTCAACGAGACCCCGCGCGCCAACCTGGTGGCCTTCAACCTCACCACCGGCGCGATGACCAGCTTCAACCACGCGCTGAACGGCCAGGGGCGGTTCGTCACGGCCTCCCCGGACGGGTCGAGGATCTACGTCGGCGGTGACTTCACGACGGTGGACGGCGTCGCCCGCGGGCACATCGCGGCGTTCAACACCGCTACCGGTGCGCTTGTCACGACGTTCGCGCCCAACGTCAGCGGCGCCGTCTACAGCATCGCGGCGACCAACAGCACCGTCTACGTCGGCGGCAGCTTCACGACCGCCGGCGGCCAGACCCGGACCCGCCTGGCCGCGTTCAACGCGTCCAACGGTGCGCTCACCAGCTGGGCCCCGACCGCCAACGACGTCGTCCGCGGCATCGTCCCCAGCCCGGATGGCACGCGGCTGGTCCTCGGTGGCCAGTTCTCCCAGGTCAACGGGGCGCCGGCGGTCGCGCTGGCCTCGGTGACCACGGCCGGCACCGACATGCGCACGTGGAACCTCGGCATCACCAACGCCGGCGACTCCGGCGGTGCCTACAGCCTCCGTTCGGACGGCACCAACGTCTACCTGACGATGTACGGCTTCATGGTCGGGAACATCGAGGGCACCGTGGCGCTGAACGCCAACACGCTCGACCTGGTGTGGATGAACGACTGCCACGGCGACCCGTACGACACCTTCACCACCGGCGGCGTCGTCTACACCGCCGGCCACCAGCACGACTGCTCGACCTCGGGCAGCTTCCCCAACCCCGTGCCGACGACCTGGAAGCGGGTCATCGCCAACACGGTCGCCGCGACCTGCACGCTCACGCCCACCACCGAGGTCCCGCGCTACACCAGCTGGACCGGCCGCCCCTGCCCGGCGCTGCTGACGTTCTTCCCCACCCTGGCCGCGGGCACCTTCACAGGCCAGGCGCAGGCGGCGTGGGCGCTGACCGGCAACAGCAGCTACATGGTGCTCGGTGGCGAGTTCCCGAGCGTCAACGGCACGGGTCAGCAGGGCCTGGTCCGGGTGGCCACCACGGCGAACGCCCCGAACCGGCGCGGCCCGGAGCTCTCCGCGGCCCAGATGCGGCCGTCCGCCAGCTCCAACGCCCCGGGGCAGGTCACCGTCACGTGGCCGTCGTCCTGGGACATGGACAACGAGGACCTGACCTACCAGGTGTTCCGCACCGGCACGGCTACGCCGATCCACACCGTCACGGTCGAGTCGCGCTGGTGGGACCGGCAGAACCTCCGGTTCACCGAGGCACGGCCGGCCGGCAGCACCGCCACGTACACCGTGCGGGTCAGCGACCCGCTCGGCAACGCCGTCACGAGCACGGCGAGCCCGACGGTGACCGTCGCGTCGCAGTCCCAGCCCTACGCGAACGCCGTCCTGGCCGACGGCGCCGCCGGCTACTGGCGGTTCAGCGAGACGAGCGGCACCGCCGTCGCCGACTCGGCGAGCAACTTCAGCATGACCGCCGGGGCCGGCATGACGCGCGGTACCACCGGCGCGGTGGCCGGCAACCCCGCCATCACGGGCAACGGCACGAGCACCGGCCGGGCGATCACCGGGCAGCAGTTCCCGCAGTTCGTGCAGACCCCCCAGACGCACACCGTCGAGGCGTGGGTGCGGACGACGTCCACCGCCGGCGGCATCATCGCGCAGTACGGCAACTCGTCGAGCGGGGCGAACACCACCACCGACCGCACGCTCTACGTGGACTCCCAGGGGCGCGTCTCGTTCGGCTACTCCCGGACGCAGAACAACACCCTCACCTACACGACGATCCAGAGCCCGGCGCCCGTCAACAACGGCCAGTGGCACCACGTCGTCGTGACGACGGCCAACCCCGGGGGCACGACGATGTACGTCGACGGCGCCCAGGTGGCCAACATCGCCACCATGACCCGCATCAACACCCAGTTCGCGGGCTGGTGGTCGGTCGGTGGCGGCACCTCGACGGGGCTGACCAACGCCCCGGCGAGCGCCTTCCTCAACGGCGCGATCGACGAGGTCGCGGTGTACCCCGGGGCGCTGACCTCGGCGCAGGTGGCCAACCACTACTCGGTCGCCACGGGCGCGCCGACGAACCCGTCCCCGACCGCCTCCTTCACCAGCACCCCGAACGGCCTGACCGTCTCGGTGAACGGGTCGGCGTCGAGCGACACGCCCCCGGGGACCATCGCGTCGTACTCGTGGAACTGGGGTGACGGCACCGCGGCCGGCAGCGGGGCCACGGCGACGCACACCTACGCCGCCGCCGGTACCTACACCCTGACCCTCACGGTCACCGACGACGGCGGGGCCACCGGGACGACGACGCGCACCGTGACCGTCACCGACCCGTCGAACACCGCCCCGACGGCGTCCTTCACCGCCACGGTCAACGGCATGGTGGTCAGCGTGGACGGCTCCGCCTCGACCGACGCCCAGGGCCCGATCGCGTCGTACGCCTGGAACTGGGGCGACGGCTCGACCACCCCGGCGAGCGCCGCGCCGACGGCGTCGCACACCTACGCCGCGTCCGGCACCTACACGATCACGCTGACCGCGCGGGACGGCGCGAACGTCGCCGGGACGACGACGCGGCAGGTCACCGTCGGCACGCCGGCGGCGGCCTTCGCCGAGGACGACTTCGGGCGGACGATCGCGCCCGGCGGCTGGGGTGCGGCGACCACCGGCGGTGCGTGGACGGGGACGGCGGGAGCCGCACGGCTCTCGGTGACGCCCGGTACCGGCGTCCTGGACCTGCCGGCGGCCGGCAACAACACCGGTGCCCATCTCGGCGGCGTAGCCCAGACGAGCGCGGACGTCGTGACGTCGTTCTCGCTGAGCGCCATGCCGACCGGCGGCGGCACCTACGTGTACGTGTCGGGCCGCCGGGTCGCCGGGCAGGGTGAGTACCGTGTCCGGGTGCGGATCACGCCCGAGGGTGCGGTCTACCTCACCCTGTCCCGCCTGGTCGGCACGACGGAGACCTACCCGAACGGGGAGGTGCTCGTCCCCGGGCTCACCTACACCGCCGGCACCCCGCTGACCGTCCGTGCCCAGGTGAGCGGCTCCGGGACGACCACGGTCCGCGCGCGGGCATGGCTGGGCGGGACGACGGAGCCGACGGCGTGGCCGCTGCAGCGCACCGACACCACCGCCGCGCTCCAGGCGGCCGGGTCGGTCGGCGTGGCGGCCTACCGGACGAGCTCCAACACCGTGGCCTCGCAGGTCCGGGTGACCTCGTTCGCGGCGCGGCCGGTCGCGTGACCCCGGGCACCGAACCCCGGCGGAGCCGTAGGGACCTGCTGCTCCGGCGGGGTCTTCCCGCCCTGGCGGTCCTGCTCATCGCCGCCTTCGTCGTCCTCGCCGTCACCCGTGGCGGTGAGGACGACGGGGGCGGCGGCGCCGCCGCGGCGGCCACGTCGGCCACCGCGTCGACCGGGGCGCCCGCGCCGACCGACGAGCCGGCCGCGACCAGCAGCGTCCCGCCCTCGCCCGCGACGGAGGAGCCGGCCCCGTCGGTGATCGCCCGCGAGGGCGTGCCCGAGGCGTCGCGCAGCGTCGAGGTCGCCCCGGCGGACTTCGCGGCCCCGGCCGGCTGGTCCGACGGCGCCTCGATCCGGCTGGCCGAGGCCCGCCAGCAGACCACCACCGGCACCGGCCCGGGGGAGCGGGCCGGCCAGCCGCAGACCGTCTTCCGGCTCGAGCTCACCAACGGCTCCGACGCGCCCCTCGACCTCAACGCCGTCGTCGTCCAGGCGACCTACGGCGCGGCGGCCGCGCAGGCCAGCCCCATCTACGACCGCGAGAGCGCCGACTTCGGCGGAACGCTGGCGCCGGGCGAGACGGCGACGGCCGTCTACTCCTTCGCCATCCCGGCCGACCAGCTGGGCGACGTGACGCTGTCGGTGGACGTCGACGGCTACCGGTTCCCCGCGGTCTTCTCCGGCGCCGTCCCGGTCTGACCCGGCGGATCGGGGCCGGAGTCGCGGCTCAGCCCTGGAGCAGGAGGCCCTTGCGCCAGACGTCGCCGCGCACGCTGTGCCAGGCGGTGGGGCCGTACACGCGCTCGACCCGGCCCTCGCCGTGCTCGTCGACCAGGATGATCAGCTCGCCGCCGGCGCCCACGTGGTAGCAGTAGCGCCCGGTGGGCAGGTCGCGGTCGGCGAACGCGGTCTCGCCGGTGCCGTTGAGGTCGACGTCCACGCTCATGCTCGCCCGCTCCTCCCGCGGCCGCGGCTGACCGCTGTGCCGCGAACGGTACGGCCGGCACGCCCGGGCGGCACGCGGACGGCATCCCTCCTGGTGGTGACGGCCGGCCGGCGCGAGGCGCTCCCCGCCGCCCGGTGTGCCACCGTGTCGGGCGTGTTCGCGCTGGTCGTCGGGGGACTCGGGGCGGGCGTCGGGGTCCTCGTCAACCGGGCCGCCGGCGCGTACCCGTGGACCGGTCGCGCGCTCGGCCGGCCCGCGGTGCGGCCCCCGCTGCTGGAGCTCGTCACCGGCGTCCTGCTCGGGGTGCTCGCCGCCCTGCTCGGGCCCGGCTGGTCGCTCCCGGCGTTCCTCCTCGTCGCCGCGGTGGGCGTCCTGCTCGCCGTCGTCGACCTGCGGCACCGGCTGCTGCCCGACCGCGTCGTCGTCCCCGCCCTCGGGCTCTGCCTGGCCCTGCTGACCGCGGCGGCCGCCGCCGACGGCGACTGGCCGCGGCTGGGCCGCGCCGTCCTCGCCGCCGCGGCCCTGTTCGCGGTGTTCCTGGTGCTCGCGCTGGTGTCCCCGGGCGGCATGGGGATGGGCGACGTCAAGCTCGCCGCCCTCCTGGGCCTGCCGCTCGGCTGGCTGGGCTGGGACGCCGTCGTGCTCGGCGGGGCGGCCGGCTTCCTCGTGCAGGCGGTGCTCGCGCTCGGGCTGCTCGCCACGCGCCGCGTGGGCCTGCGCAGCGAGCTGCCGTTCGGGCCGGCCATGCTGGCCGGCGCGCTGGTCGTGACCGTCTGGGTGGCCGTTTCCGGCTGACGGCGATCCCGCAACGATCGGGTGTCATTACCCGATCACCCTGCGTGACGACGGGTGAACGCTGTCAACCCATGGCGTGGTGCGGGTCCGCCTGACGGCTGAAGAACCTTCAGTTCGCCGAAACCGATGCCGAATCTCGCTCCGAGCCGCGATGGCGGGTCACCCCCGACCCGTACTGGCCGGCCTTCACCCCCAGGAGCAACCCCGTCATGAACCCGTTCGCCACCTTCGCGACCCTCGTCTCCCTCGCCTCGGACCGCCTGCGGCGCGAGGAGAAGGGCGCGACCGCCGTCGAGTACGGCCTGATGGTCGCGCTCATCGCCGCCGTGATCATCGGCGCCGTGATCCTCCTCGGCAACAACCTGGACGGCATCTTCGGCGACGTCGCCGGCGAGATCGGCGGCGCTGCCGGCGGCGACGCCGGCTGACCCGGGCCGATGCCCCCCTGCCGGGTGCGGCGGCCCGTGTCCCCGGCCGCCGCACCCGGCGCTTCCCCAGCCCACCAAGGACCCCCCCCCGAGACAGGAGAGAGGTGATCGGCATGCGGCACGGACTCCGTGACGAGCGCGGCGCCAGTGCGGTCGAGTTCGCGCTGATCGTGCCCCTGCTGGTGCTCCTGGTCCTCGGCATCATCGAGTTCGGCCACGGCTTCCAGGTGCAGGGCACGCTGTCGGCGGCCGCCCGCGAGGGCGTGCGCACGATGGCACTGCAGAACGACCCGGCGGCGGCCCGAGCCGCCGTTCGCTCGGCCGCCGCGTCGCTGGACCCGGTTCCCACCGACGCCCAGATCTCCATCGCGCCCGCTGCCTGCCCGCAGAACGCCGGCAACGCCACGGTGCAGGTGACCATCGACTACGAGATGCCCTTCCTCACCGGCCTCTTCGGGTCGAGCATCGGCCTGAGCGGGACGGGGGTCATGCGGTGCGCCGGATGACGCCTCGCCGTCGACGCCGCGGCATGTGGCGCGGTGCCGACGGAGAGCGCGGTGCGACGGCCGTCCTGTTCAGCCTCCTCCTGGTGCCGCTGCTCGGGTTCGCCGCGATCGCCGTCGACATCGGCCGGCTCTACGCCGAGCAGGCGCGGCTGCAGGTGGCCGCCGACGCGGCGGCGCTCGCCGTCGCTCAGGACTGCGCGGGGGGCAGCTGCGGCAACATGCACGCGACCGCGCAGGCCATGGTCTCCGCCAACATGGGTGGCGCCGGCGCGGCTCCGCCGGTGCTCGGCAGCGCCCCGCTCAGCGTGACCGTCACCGGGAGCCGGCCCAGCGAGCACTGGTTCGCCCCGGTGATCGGGCACGACTCGGACACCGTCTCGGCGTCCGCCACGGTCGCCTGGGGTGCTCCGGGCCGCGGCATCGCCGTCCTGCCCCTCACGTTCTCGTGGTGCGAGTTCGAGCAGCAGACGGACCACGGGACGCTCTCGGACACCGTCGTCCGCACGATCTACTTCACCAAGACCTCCAACACGGTCGGGTGCACCGGGCCGTCCCGGAACTTCGTGCCCGGCGGCTTCGCCTACCTGGACACCCCGCCCGGCAGGTGCGAGGCGGCCAGCGCCCGCAGCGAGCGGTCCTACTCCTCGACCGGCAACACCCCGCCGTCGGTCTGCGAGCCGGGCTACGTCGCCTCCCTGGTGGGCGAGACGGTGCTCCTGCCGCTGTTCGACGACTCCGGCGCCACCGGCAGCAACGCCTGGTACCACGTGTTCGGCTACGCGGCCTTCCGGATCACCGGCTACCACTTCGGTGGCCAGTTCACCACGAGCCCCAAGCCGTGCAACGGCAACGAGCGGTGCATCGCCGGCCACTTCACCCGGTTCGTCGACCTCTCCGACGCCTTCCAGTTCGACCCCGACGCGCCGCAGCTCGGGGCCCAGGTCCTCCGACTTATCCGATAGGGGCGCACACCGTGACACGCCGAATCATCGCCGCGCTGGCAGCCCTGCTCCTCGCGGGCGCGGGCACCGTCGTGCTGCTCGCCTACGTGCGGGGCGCCGAGGCGCGCGCCCTCGCCGGGGTGGAGTCGGTCGAGGTCCTCGTCGTGGCCGAGACCATCCCGTCGGGCACCCCCGCCGAGGAGGTGGCGTCCCTGGTCGACCTCCGGCTGGTCCCCGCCAAGGTGGCCGCCACGGGACGGGTGCACGACCTGACCGCCCTGGCGGGCCAGGTCACCACCGTCACCCTGCAGCCGGGCGAGCAGCTGCTGACCAGCCGCTTCGCCGACCCCGCGCAGCTGACCGGCCCCGGGATCGTCCCGGTCCCCGACGGGTACGAGGAGATGAGCGTGCTCCTGGAGCCCCAGCGGGCCGTCGGCGGCCGCCTGGCCGCGGGGGACACCGTGGGGGTGTACGTGTCCCTGGAGTTCGAGGACGGCACGTCCACCAGCCACCTCGTCCTGGACCACGTCCTCGTCACCCAGGTCCAGGGCGCGCCGGCCGTCGTCACCGCGTCCGACGACGGAGAGTCCGACACGGCCTCGGCCGGCACGGCGGCTCCGGCGGGCAGTCTCATGATCACTCTCGCCGTCACCGCACGGGCGGCGGAGGCGGTCGTCTTCGGCGCCGAGCACGGCAGCCTGTGGCTGTCGCTGGAGCCGGAGGGTGCCGACACGAGCGGGACCAGCGTGGTCACACAGGGCTCCATCTACGGGAAGGACTACCAGTGAGCCGTGTGGTGCTGGCTGCCGCCGACGACGACCTGCGGCAGCGGGTCTCCGCCGCCGTCGACGGGGACCTGAGCGAGCTGCCGCCCGGACGGCTGCCCGCGGACGCCGCCCGGTTGCTCGAGCTGCTGGCCGACGCAGAGCTGCCCGACGTGCTCTGCGTCGGGCAGGGAGCCGCACCGCAGGAGGTGCTCGCCCTCGCCGCCCGGCTCGACGTGCAGTGCCCTGGGATCAGCGTCGTCCTTGTGGCGGACCCCACGCCCGAGCTGTGGCAGGCGGCGATGCGGTCGGGCGTCCGCGACGTGGTGTCCCCGGCCGCCGGCGTGGAGGAGCTGCGTGCGACCGTCGATCGCGCCGCCGAGGCGGCCATCGGGCGGCGGCGGGTCCTCCGCCCGGTCTCGGAGACCGCGCGCTTCACCGGACGGGTCATCACGATCGCCTCGCCGAAGGGCGGCGTCGGCAAGACCACCGTCGCCACGAACCTCGCGGTCGGCCTGACCGAGGCCGCTCCCCAGTCCACGGTGCTGGTGGACCTCGACGTGCAGTTCGGCGACGTCGCTTCGGCGCTCGGTCTCGAGCCCGAGTACACGCTGCCGGACGCCGTCCACGGCCCGGCCAGCCAGGACACGATGGTGCTCAAGACGTTCCTCACCCAGCACCCCACCGGTCTGTACGCGGTCTGCGGCACGGACTCGCCGGTCGAGGGCGACAAGGTCACCGCCGAAGGCGTCGGCCGGCTGCTCGCGGCACTGTCGCGCGAGTTCCGCTACGTGGTCGTCGACACCGCACCGGGGCTCTCCGCGCAGACCCTGGCCGCGCTCGACCGGGCGACCGACGTGATCCTGCTGACCAGCATGGACGTCCCCGGGGTCCGGGGCCTGCGCAAGGAGCTGGACGTGCTGCGCGAGCTGTCCATGATCCCGGCCGGCCGCCACGTGGTGATGAACTTCGGCGACACCAAGGGCGGGCTCGCGCTCCGCGACGTCGAGCGGGCCATCGGCACGTCGGTGGACGTCGTGCTGCCCCGCTCGTCGGTCGTGCCCCCGTCGACGAACCAGGGCGTGCCGCTGCTGCAGTCCGGAGGAAGGGATCCCGTGGTCAAGGAGCTGCGCCGGCTGGTGGGCCGGTTCGCCGCCACCCCGATCGAGGCCAGTCGCTACCGGGCCCGGCACCGGGCGGCGTCCTGATGGACCTCAACTCCCGCTTCGAGGCCCTGCGCGGCCGCCACACCGCCCCGGACGCGCCGACGACCCCGGCGCCGCTCGCGCCGGCACCCGACGCCGATCCCCGGCAGGTGGCCGCACCGCGACCCGTCCCCCCGCTCGCGGTCGCCCCGCCGAGCGACGCGCTCGTCCGGCTCAAGGACCGGGTGGCGAAGGCCCTGTTCGAGCGCATGGGCAGCCGGATGAACGACCCGAGCCTGGCCGAGGACAAGCTCCGGGCCCTCGTGCTCGGCGAGCTCGACGAGGTCGTCGACGAGGAACGGATCCCGCTCAGCAGCGAGGAGCGGCAGCGGCTGACCGCCGAGCTGGCCGACGACGTCCTCGGCCTCGGACCGCTGCAGCGGCTGCTGGACGACCCGACGATCAGCGAGATCATGGTGAACGGCCCCGACCTGGTCTACGTGGAGCAGTCCGGGAAGCTGGTGCGCACCGGGGTGCGGTTCACCGGCGAGGAGCACCTGCGCCGGGTCATCGACCGGATCGTGTCGCGGGTGGGACGCCGGATCGACGAGAGCTCGCCGCTGGTCGACGCGCGGCTGGCCGACGGCTCCCGCGTCAACGCGATCATCCCGCCGCTGGCCTTCAGCGGGTCCACCCTGACCATCCGCAAGTTCTCGAAGGACCCGTTCACCGTCGACGACCTGCTGGGGTTCGGCACGCTCTCACCGGAGATGGCCGAGCTGCTGCAGGCCTGTGTCGAGGCCCGGCTCAACGTCATCGTCTCGGGGGGCACGGGTACCGGGAAGACGACGCTGCTCAACGTCCTCTCCTCGTTCATCCCCGAAGGGGAGCGCATCGTCACGATCGAGGACGCCGTCGAGCTCCAGCTGCAGCAGGAGCACGTCGTCCGGCTGGAATCCCGGCCGCCCAACATCGAGGGCCGCGGCGCCGTCACCATCCGCGACCTCGTCCGCAACTCGCTGCGCATGCGCCCCGACCGCATCGTCGTCGGGGAGTGCCGCGGCGGGGAGT
The DNA here is from genome assembly GCF_054050275.1 of Geodermatophilus sp. SYSU D00691. Classification (NCBI taxonomy): domain Bacteria; kingdom Bacillati; phylum Actinomycetota; class Actinomycetes; order Geodermatophilales; family Geodermatophilaceae; genus Geodermatophilus; species Geodermatophilus sp. SYSU D00691. The sequence continues at coordinate 154,343 of NZ_JBJGYZ010000002.1, read as the reverse complement.
CCCTCGACATGCTGCAGGCGATGAACACCGGCCACGACGGCTCGCTGTCGACGGTGCACGCCAACTCGCCCCGCGACGCCATCGCCCGGCTGGAGACCCTCGTGCTCATGGCGGGCATGGACCTGCCGCTGCGGGCGATCCGGGAGCAGATCGCCTCGGCCGTCGACGTCGTGGTCCAGCTGACCCGGCTGCGTGACGGCACCCGCCGGGTCACCCACGTGACCGAGGTGCAGGGCATGGAGGGGGAGACGGTCACCCTCCAGGACGCCTTCCTCTTCGACTACTCGGCCGGGGTGGACGCGGCCGGCCGGTTCCTCGGCAAGCCGGTGCCCACCGGTGTGCGGCCCCGGTTCACCGACCGCTTCGCCGAACTCGGCATCGCGCTCTCGCCCCGGGTGTTCGGGGTCGCCGAGGTGCCCCGGCAGAGGAGCTGGGCCGGATGACGGAGACGCCGCTCGTCCTCGGGGTGGCGGCGGTCCTCGCCGCGTTGCTGCTGCTCGCGCTCGTCGTCCTCCCCGCCGGGCCCGCCCGGGTGCCCCTGAGCCGGCTGGACCCCGCGCTCGCGCCCCCGTCCTCCGCCCTGGCCGGCGTCGGCGCCGTGGCGGGGGCGGCCGTGGACCGGGTGCTGGAGAAGCAGGGCCGCTCGGCCTCCGGCGCAGCCGCGCTCGAACGCGCCGGGCTGAAGACGTCGCTGTCCGACTTCGTCCTGCTCGTCGCGCTGCTCACCCTGGCCCTCGGGGCGGTGGGCACGCTGCTCGGAGGGCCGCTGCTGGGCGCGATCGTGGCGGTGGTGGGGCCGCTCGGCGCCAAGCTGGTCCTGTCGTTGAAGGCGGGGCGGCGTCACAGCGCGTTCGCCGACCAGCTCGACGACTCGCTGCAGCTCATGGCCAGCAGCCTGCGGGCCGGGCACAGCCTCTTGCGCGCAGTGGACTCGGTGGCCCAGGAGGCGTCCGCGCCCACGTCGGAGGAGTTCGCCCGGATCGTCAACGAGACCCGGGTCGGGCGCGACCTCAACGCCTCCCTCGACGAGGTGGCTGCTCGGATGGGCAGCGACGACTTCGCCTGGGTGGCCCAGGCGATCGCGATCCACCGCGAGGTGGGCGGCAACCTGGCGGAGGTCCTCGACGCGGTGGGGCACACCATCCGGGAGCGCAACGCCATCCGCCGCCAGGTCAAGGCGCTGTCGGCTGAGGGCAAGCTCTCCGCCGTGGTGCTCATGGCGCTCCCGTTCGGGGTCGCCGGGTTCATCTGGATGACCAACCCCGGCTATCTCGCCGGCTTCACCGAGAGCTTCGCCGGCTACGCCATGCTCGGGGTCGCCGTGCTGCTGCTGCTGGCCGGTGGGTTCTGGCTCACCAAGATGGTGAGGATCCGGTTCTGATGGTCGGTCTCCCCGTCCCCGTCCTCGTGGCCATCGCGGCCGTGGCCGTGGCGCTGCCGGTGTTCGGCTGGGCACTGGTCGCCCGCCCAGGGCTCGCGGTGCAGCAGGCCCGCACCAACCTCACGCGCGGGCTCGACCTGGGCGAGTCCGGGGCCGGCAACGGCCGCACCGCGCCGTCGTTGTTCCTCCGGGCGGTGCACGCGCTCACCCCTCGGGGCACGGTGGCGCGGATCGACCGGCTGCTGGCCACCGCCGGCCGGCCCGGAACCTGGCCGGTGGCGCGCGTGGTCGCCGCCAAGATCGTGCTCGCGCTCGTGGCGGCGGCTCTGGGGTCGCTGGTGTTCGCGGCGCGTCCGGGACTTCCCGTCGTGCTGCTCACCCTGGGCGTGACCCTGCTCGCCTACTACGTGCCCGAACTTCTCCTGCACAGCCGTGGGCAGGAGCGGCAGAAGGCCATCGGCCTGGAGCTGGCGGACACGCTCGACCAGATGACCATCGCCGTCGAGGCCGGGCTGGGCTTCGAGTCGGCCATGGCGCGTGCCGGGAAGAACGGGAAGGGTCCCCTCGCCGAGGAGCTGGTCCGGACGCTGCAGGACATCGCGGTCGGTCAGCCCCGCCGCGAGGCGTACCTGGCTCTCGCCGAGCGCAACGGTGTGGTCGACCTGCGCCGCTTCATCCGCGCCGTCGTGCAGGCGGACGCGTACGGGGTCTCGATCGCCGACGTGCTGCGCACCCAGGCACAGGAGATGCGGCTCAAGCGCCGTCAGCGAGCGGAAGAGCGGGCGATGCAGATCCCCGTCAAGGTGATCTTCCCGCTCATCCTCTGCATCTTGCCGGCGTTGTTCGTCGTGCTCCTGGGCCCCGCGGTCATGGACATCGTGGGGGTGTTCAGCGACTGACGCGGTCCTGGCCGCCGCTCAGCCGGTGGAGCGCGGCTGGGCCGGGTTGGTCGGGTCGCCCTGGGACGGCGGGTTCATCGCCGGCCCGGTCGTGGCCTCGGAGACCTTCGAGCCGCCCGCCGCGTGCACCGGCGCCTCGGCGGCGAAGTCGGCGGCCGGGTCGCCGCCGGACGGCTGCGCGCCGTTGCGGAGACCCTCGAGCCGGTTCCGCAGCACCTCGACCACCGGCAGCCGGTTGCCGTGCGCCTGCTCGTACTCCAGGAGGGTCTGCACACCCGCCTCGTCCAGGGTGCGGATGCGCGACGTCAGCCCGCCCAGCGGCAGGTGGTCGTAGTCGGGCAGGGGGAGCTGGTCGTGCTCGGTCATGCCGACCGCCTACCCGTGCCCCCGGCATCCGAACCCGGGGTGTGAGGGGACGGTCGCTGGGTAGGCGGCGACCACCACCGGGCGCTGCTCGTGCGCGCCCGAGCTGGTCCACCCGAGCCGACCGAGGAGTTGTCCGCACCCATGGACGTGTCGTTCCTGGAGCCCGTGTTCTCCGCACCCGGGCCCTACGCCACGGTCTGCGCCGACGTGACGCACACGACCGAGAACGCCGACACCGAGCTGGACCTGCGGGTCCGCGCGGTGGCCGAGAAGCTGGCCGAGCAGGGCGCCCCCGAGGCGGTGGTCGAGGCGGTCCGCGGACGGCTGCTGGAGGGCAACGACGGCGGTGAGGCCGGCACGTGGCGCGGCCGGGCGGTCGTCGTGGCCGCCGACGGCACGGTGGTGCTCGACTCCCCGCTGGTCGACCAGCCGCGCCAGGAGCTCGCCGAGTGGTCCCCCCAGCCGGACCTGCTGCCGGTGCTCCGGCAGCTGCCCGGCCGGATCCCGCACATCGTCGCGGTCGTCGACCGCGTGGGCGCCGACATCACCGTGTCGGCCCGCCCGGGCCAGACGATCGAGGAGAAGGAGGTGGAGGGCGACAGCTTCCAGATCCGCAAGTTCCAGGGCGGCGGCTGGGCGCACCACCGCTACCAGCACAACGCCGAGAACAAGTGGGTGCACAACGCCGACAACGTGGCGGAGAGCATCGCCTCGATGGTCCGCCGGCTCCAGCCGAAGTTCGTCCTCGTCGCGGGGGACATCCGGGCCCGGCAGATCCTCACCGACCGGGCCAGCGAGCTCTGGAAGGACCTGGTCGTCAGCATGGACGAGGGCGGGCGCGCCGCCGGCGCCGACCTCGAGCCGGTCCAGCGGCGCGAGGCCGAGCTGCTCGCCGAGCACGAGGCCCACGAGGAGGCCCGCGCGGTCGAGCAGGTCGAGGCCGCGTCCGCGCACGGGCTGTCGGTGACCGGCACGGCGCTGGTCGTCGAGGCCCTGCGCAAGGGCCAGGTCGAGACGCTGGTCCTCGCCGACCAGCAGGACGACGAGAAGCTGCTGGTGGGCGGCTCGCCCCTGGAGCTCGGCGTCGACCACGGCGACCTCGAGGCGCTCGGCAGCCAGGAGTCCCACTCGGTGCCGGCCGACCGCGCGCTGCTCGCCGCCGCCGTCGGCAGCTCCGCCGACGTCGTCGTCGTGCCCCGCGCGGCGATGCCCGGGGACATCCCGGTGGCCGCCGTCCTGCGCTACACCGACGCCTCCACCCCGGGAGGGCAGGACGCATGAGCGATCCGCACCGGCCCGCGACCGCGCCGGGCACCGACCAGGCCGGGCTCGACCGGCGGGCCGCGCTCGCCGAGCACCTGGGCAAGGAGGTGTGGCCGGCCGACCGCGACGAGCTCGTCACCCGGGCGACGGAGAACCACGCCCCCGACGGCGTCCTCGCCGACCTGCGCCGGCTGCCCGGGGACGAGCGGTTCGAGAACGTGCAGGCGGTCGCCCAGGCGCTCGGGCTGGGCACCGAGCAGCAGCGGTTCTGAGGAGGGCGCGGTCATGACGACGAACAAGGAGCCGAGCCCCGAGGCGCTGGCCAACGTCACCGAGGGCAACATCGGGACCCGCGCCCAGCTGCTGCCCGAGGAGGAGGAGATGAAGGGCAGCGGCATGGAGGAGGTGGCCGCCGAGGTGATCCTCGCCGAGTCCGAGGAGCGCACGGTGCACACCGACCCCGACGACGCCCAGGGCGGCCACCGGCAGTCGTCGGACACGGCGGACCTGCCCTGAGCGAGGTCCACGAACCCGGCGTCCACGAGCACCGGGTCCAGCTGCGCTGGTCCGACCCCGACGTCTACGGGCACGTCAACCACGCGCGGGCCCTCGGCCTGCTGGAGGACGCCCGCCTGGCGGTGGCGGCCGAGGCCCCGGGCGTCGCCGCCGGCGGGCAGCCGGGCGTCATCCTCGCCCGGCTCGAGGTCGACTACCTGCGCCAGCTCTACTACCGCGCCGGCGAGCAGCTGCTGGTGCGCAGCTGGGTGACCCGCCTCGGCACCAGGTCGTTCACCATGCGCCAGGAACTGGTGCAGGACGGCGAGGCGGCGATCCGGCTCGACGCCGTCCTCGTCCTCTTCGACACCGCCACCGACACCTCGCGCGCGCTGACCGGCGAGGAGCGGGCGTTCTGGAGCCGGTACCTCATCGGGTGAGCCCCGACCTGCGGGGATGACGCCGGCGGACCGCGGGTAGGGCCGTTCGTGATCACGAGAGGAGCGGTCATGCCGAAGACCACGACCAAGGGCACCGCGAAGAAGAGCGAGCTGCCCAGCACCCTCAAGCGCTCGCCGGCCAAGGCGCAGCGCACCTACGCCAAGGCGCACGACTCGGCGCTCGACGAGTACGGCGACGAGCGGCGCGCCAACCAGGTGGCGTGGGCCGCGGTCAAGCACAGCTTCGAGAAGGTCGGCGACCACTGGGAGAAGAAGGCCGGCGGGCGCAAGGGCCCGTCCGACGCGCAGGCCGCCGGCGGCCGGGGCACGGGCCGGAAGACCAAGGGCGGCGTCGACGCCAACGCGCCCAAGTCGCACCTGCTCGACATCGCCAAGAAGCTGTCGATCTCCGGCCGCTCCACGATGAAGAAGAAGGAGCTCGTCGACGCCATCCAGAAGGCGAACGGCAAGAAGACCGCGGACGCGCGCAAGAAGAAGAAGTAGGCCCCGCCGCGCTCAGCCGCCCGGGACGACGACCAGCTCGGTCTGCCGGTCGTCGAGGTACTCGACCCCGTCCGCGCTGAGCGCGACGCCCTGCTCCAGGGCCATCCGCACCGTCTGCCCGCCCCACTCGGGTACCGGCACCCGCACGCACAGCTCGAGCGCGTAGGCGGTGTCGGGCCGCAGCCGCCGCGCACCGGCCCCCGGGACGCCGCCCTGCTGGTCCCACAGGCCGATCGCCGGGCCGGCCCCGTGGCCGTGGTAGCCGACCGGGTGGGAGTAGACGTCGCCGTCGATGCCGTCGGCGGCCGCGGCGGCCCGGGCGGCGGCGAGCACCTCGTCGCCGGTGCGGCCGGGGACCATCGCCGCCGTCGTCAGGTCCTGCATGCGGTTGCCGACGGCCAGCGCCGCCCGCAGCCCGGCCGGTGCCTGCGTCTCGCCGGGCCGCAGCACGTAGCAGTTGCGCTGGGTGTCGGTGGCCAGCCCCAGGCTGGTGAGCCCGACGTCGCAGTGCACGAGGTCGCCGGGCTCGATCACCGCGTCGAAGGGGACGGCGGGCAGCGTCGTCCCGCGCTCCTCGACCAGCGGGACGCCGGCCCGCTGCAGGCCGACGGTGGGCTGGAACCAGGCGGCCACGCCCAGGTCGGCGAACCGCTGCCGGATCCACCAGGCGAGGTCGAACGCCGTCGTCACCCCCACGGTGATGGCGGCGGGGGAGTAGGCCTCGGCGATCACCTGGTGGGCCAGCCGGTTGAGCGCGTGCAGCGCCGCGATCTCGGCGGGCAGCCGGGTCTCCAACCAGCTGATCGCGAGCTCCTCGGCCGGGACCAGCCGCTCGGCGTAGCGGCCGAGCGCGGCGGTCAGCTGCCCGAACTCGGTGTGCGAGAGCCCGTCGGCGAGCGCGAAGTCGGCCGACACGTCGATGCCGATCCGCCGGGGATCGGCCTGCTCGACGATCCGGCGCACCACCGCCCACTGCGACTCCTCGGCCGGCACCCCGGCGTCCTCGTCGGGGGACCAGGCGGGCACGAACAGGCCGACCGGGTAGCGGGAGACCGCCGCGGCCGTGACGCCGTCGTCGCTGCGGTGCAGGGCGAGGATGGTGCGCCGCCGCGCCGACAGCCAGGTGGCCGGCAGCAGCGTGGGCAGGACCGGGTCCTCGTTGTACTCCCGGCCGACCACCAGCCACAGGTCGATGCCCGCGTGGTCCATCAGCCCCGGCAGCAGGTCGAGCAGGCGCTCGGTCAGCCACCGGTCGCGGACCTCGGCCTGCTCGCGCAGCGGCAGCGGCACCGTGCGCGTCGGGTCGGGCGCGACGAGGGTCATGCGGACAGCGAAGCAGACAACCGGCCGGTCCACCGGTCGAACGCCCTACGCGACGTCGCTGGCCGGGGTCTCCGGTAACGGGCCGGGCACCGGCTCCGGCGGGGACGGCGGCTCGACGACCCGGGCCGGCCTCGGGTGCGGCAGCTGCAGGGCGGCCACCCGGTCGCGGCCCTGCTGCTTGGCCTCGTACATCGCCGCGTCGGCGCGGTCGATCAGCCGCCACAGCGCCCCGGGGACGTCCTCACCGTCCGCCGGACGGGTCAGCGCGACCCCGATCGAGGCGGTCACCGCCTGCCCCTCCGGGGTGCGGGCGGCGGCGACGGCCGCCCTCAGCCGCTCGGCCAGGTGGCCGGCCTCGGCCGCATCGCCGACCAGTCCGAGGACGACGAGCTCCTCGCCCCCGGTGCGGGCCAGGACGTCGGCGGGCCGCACGCTCGCCGCGAGCGCGGCGGCCACCGCGCGCAGCACGGCGTCCCCGGCGGCGTGCCCGTGGAGGTCGTTGAGCGCCTTGAAGTGGTCGAGGTCGAGCACCATCGCGGCGACCCGCGTGCCGTCGCGGCGGGCCTGCCGCCACACCCGGGGCGCCTGGTCGACCAGGTAGCGGCGGTTGTGCAGCCCGGTGAGCGGATCGCGCACCGACAGCGCCCGCATGGCGTCGATCAGCCGCTCCACGCGCCGGCGCAGCACGAAGACCGCGAGCGAGACGACCGTGAGGATGCCCGAGTTCACCACCAGCTGGACGGTCAGACCGGTGGTCTCGTGGTGCGTCTGGACCAGCGCCAGGACGACGGCGATCGGGGTGACCACGAGGTTGACGGCGAACTGCCACCGGCCGAGGAACCACGCCGCGACGAAGCAGGGGAACAGCAGTGCCAGCGGGGTCGTGTAGTGGATCGGGTCGGCCAGGCAGCGGCTCACCACGACGTAGACCAGGTCACCGAGCAGCACGAGGGCGAAGGTCTGCGGCCGGGTGGCGCTCCGGCGCAGGGCCAGCAGCACGGCCAGCCCCATGCAGAGGGCCATCGTGCCGCCGTAGAGCCACCGTTCGCTCTGGCGGACCATGTCGTCGACGAACAGGTTCGCCGAGCCGATCAGCCCGGCGAGGAAGAGCAGGGTCGCCAGGGTCCGGGCGGCGACCCGGTGCTCGGGTCCGCGGGCGAGCACCGCCAGACCCGACCCGAGGTCCGTCTCCGCGGCGCCGCTGTCGAGCACCGCTGCAGGATGCCTCATGGAGGTGAATTCCAGGGGGCTTCCCGATGTCGTCACCCGCTGTCACGACGCGGCCCCCGGTGCCAGGGTGGGGTGCATGTCGCACCCCGACCCGTCGCTCTACGACGTCCGCACCGTCGCCGAGCACCCGCTGGTGGACCACGGCCCCACCAGCTCGCTGCGCATGGTGGCTCCCGGCAGCGCCACCGGCGGCCGCTTCGGGCTCCTCGAGTACCGGGTCGCGCCGCGGTCGGCGGGCGCGGCGCCGCACTACCACCGGACGTTCAAGGAGTCGTTCTACGTGCTCAGCGGCGAGCTGACGGTCTACGCCGGCGGGCGGTGGCAGCCCTACCGGGCCGGCGACTTCGCCCTGGTGCACGAGACCGGCGTGCACGGGTTCCGCAACGACGGCGACAAGGAGACCGCGTTCCTCATCCTGTTCGCCCCGGGCATCGCGCGGGAGAACTTCTTCGCCGAGATCGCCGAGCTGCGCCGCAGCGGCCGCGAGCTGAGCGACGAGGAGCGGACGGCGTTCTACGCCCGGCACGACCAGGTCATGGTGGACGTCTGAGCTGCGTGCTTGCATGGAGGCCCCCGACACGAGGAGGCCGAGATGGCCGAGGGTCCCTGGTTCTTCTGCCTGAAGCACCACACGGTCGAGCCGCGGGACGGCTGCGCCGAGCGGCACCGGCTCGGGCCGTACGCCACCCGCGAGGAGGCCGAGCACGCGCTGCAGTCGGTCGCCGAGCGCGAGGAGAAGCTGACCGCCGAGGACCGCCGGTGGGAGGGCGACTGACGGTCGCCCCGAGGCGTCCGGGCATGATCGCGGCATGACGGACGGGCGCGCGGTCGAGGAACTGGTCGTCGGGGTGCTCGGGGGGACCGGGCCGCAGGGCCGGGGGCTGGCGGTGCGGCTGGCCGCGGCCGGGCAGCGGGTGCTGCTCGGGTCCCGGGACGCCGACCGGTGCGCGGTGATCGCCGAGGAGGTCGCCGAGCGGGCCCGGTCGGCCGCCGCGCCGGGGGTGGCGGTGTCGGTGACCGGCGGGGGCAACGCCGACGTCGCCGGTGCGGCGGACCTGGTGATCGTGGCGGTGCCCTACGACGGGCACGCCGCGCTGCTGGCCGGGCTGGCCCCGGCGCTGGCCGGCAAGGTGGTGGTGGACTGCGTGGTGCCGATGGGCTGGGACGAGCTGGGCGCCTACGTGCTCGACGTGCCGGAGGGGTCGGCGGCGCAGCAGGCCGCGGCGCTGCTGCCGGACTCCACGGTGGTGGGGGCGTTCCACCACCTGTCGGCGCGGCTGCTGGAGGACCTGTCGCACCCGACGATCGACGGGGACGTGATGGTGGTCGGGGACGACCGGGCGGCGATGGACCTGGTGCAGGCGCTGGCCGGGCGGCTGCCGGGGATGCGCGGGATCTACGCCGGGCGGCTGCGCAACGCCCGCCAGGTCGAGGCGCTGACGATCAACCTGGTGTCGGTCAACCGCCGCTACAAGGCCCACGCCGGGATCCGCATCACCGACGTCTGAGGGGAGCAGCTGTGACGGAGTCCCCGCGGACGACGACGGTCGTGGTCATGGGCGTGTCCGGCGCCGGCAAGTCCACGGTGGCGGCCGAGCTGGTCGCCCGCCTGGGCTGGGAGTTCGCCGAGGGCGACGAGTTCCACCCGCCGGAGAACGTCGAGAAGATGCGCGCGGGCACCCCGCTGGACGACGACGACCGCTGGCCGTGGCTGCGCCGGCTGGCCGACTGGATCGGCGAGCACGAGCGCGACGGCCGCGACCTGGTGGTCACCTGCTCGGCGCTCAGGCGCGCCTACCGCGACGTGCTCTGCGACGGCCACCCCTCCGTGTGGTTCGCGCACGTCAGCGCCGATCCCGAGCTGATCCGCGGCAGGGTCGAGGCGCGCACCGGCCACTACATGCCGCCGTCCCTGCTCACCAGCCAGCTGGCGACCCTCGAGCCGCTCGGGCCCGACGAGCCGGGCGCCGTCGTGTCGGGGATCGCGCCGAAGGAGCAGGTCGCCGACGAGCTGCTGCGCCTGCTGTCGGCCGAGCGGGAGGTCCGCCCTACCGCGTCCGGATGACCACCGTCGTCCCGGCCGGGCTCGGGGTGGCGGTGATCTCGGCGACCGCGCTCATCAGCGCCGACCCGCGGCCGCGGTCCATGCTCGGCACGCGCTCGCGCCACTGGCCGTAGTCGCGCACGGCGATCTCCACCGCGCCGTCGCCCACCCGGGCCGAGACGTCGAAGAACGGCTCGGTCGGCTGCTGGGCGTGCTCGATGGCGTTGGTGGCGGCCTCGCACGCGGCCAGCACGAGGTCGTAGGCGTCGTCCTCGCCCACGCCGGCGTCGGCGAGCACGGCCCGCAGCCGCGCCCGCACGGCGGGGATGGACCGCGGGCTCGACGCGAACCGCCACGACGCCTCCGCCGTCCCGGTCACCGGGACCGGCGCCGGCCGCGGCTCGGGGACCGCGGCCGCGTCGCGCGGCTCGACGGGCCGGGGGAGGGCGACCGGGGACGCCGCCACGGTGGGCGCCGGCTCCCGGCCGGCCGCCCGCTCGACCAGCACCCGCACCCGGGCGACCAGCTCCGGCGCCTCGAACGGCTTGGCCAGGTAGTCGTCGACCCCGGCGGCGAAGCCCTCCACGGCGGCCTCCTGGCCGGCGCGGGCGGTGAGCATGAGCACCGGGATCCGCCGGGTCGCGGCGGAGCGGCGCAGCTCGCGGAGCAGCTCGAACCCGTCCATCCCCGGCATCATCACGTCGGTGACCACGAGGTCCGGCGGCTGCGCGGCCACCGAGGCCAGCGCCGACTGCCCGTCCGGGGCGGTGCGGACCGTCCAGTGCGGCGCGAGCAGCCGGGTCAGGTAGGTGCGCATGTCGGCGTTGTCGTCGACGACGAGCACGCTCGCACCGGAGACGGACGGCGGGGCGGCCGGGACGGCGGCGACGTCGTCCCACGGCACCGAGGCCGCGCCGGCCGCGTCCTCGGACGGCGCCGCGGCGGCGTGCCCGGGCGCGTCCGGGACGCCCCAGGGCATCCGCACCGTGAAGGTGCTGCCCTCGCCCGGGGTGCTCACCACGGTGACGCTGCCGCCGTGCAACTCCACGAGCTCGCGCACCAGGGCGAGCCCCAGGCCGCTGCCCTCGCGGCTGCGCGCGGCACTGCCGGCCACCCGGTGGAACCGCTCGAACAGCCGCGGGAGCTCCTCGGCGGGGATGCCCACGCCGGTGTCGGCGACGGTGAGCTCGAAGCCGTCGGCCCCCGCGCGCAGCGCGACGCGGATGCTCCCGACGAAGGTGTACTTCACCGCGTTGGCGACCAGGTTGACGACGACCTTCTCCCACATGCGGGGGTCGACGTGGGCCGGGTGCGGCAGCGGCGGGCAGTCGACGTCGAGCCGCAGGCCGGCCCGCTCGGCGGCCGAGCGCAGCAGGCCGGCCAGCTCGGCGGTCAGGCCCGGCACGTCGGTCTCGACCCGCACGGGGGTGGCCCGGCCGCCCTCGATGCGCACGAACTCCAGCAGGTCGTCGACCAGCCGCCGCAACCGCCGGCCGTTGCGCAGGGCCAGCTCCAGCTGCTCGCGGGCGTCGGCGTCCAGCCCGGCCTCGCCGAGCAGGTCGGCGATCGGCGCCAGCAGCAGGGTCAGCGGCGTGCGCAGCTCGTGGCTCACGTCGGCGAAGAACGCCGTCTTGGCGCGGTCGAGCTCGGCCAGGGTCTCGGCCCGCTCCCGCTCGGCTGCGAAGGCGCGGGCGTTGACCACCGCGCCGGCGAACTGGCCGGCCAGCAGCTCGTGGAACGACCGGTGCTCCGCGTCCAGCGCCCGGTTGGGGCTGACGCCGGCGACCAGCAGGCCCACCGGGTCGCCGTCCCGCCCGCCGGAGAGCGGCAGCGTCACGGCCTCGCGGACGGGGTCGCCCCAGGGACCGCCGGGGATCGCCAGCGTCCCGACGTCGCGGGGCAGCACCTCCGCGGCGGCGGCCACCGACGCCGGCAACCGCTCGGCGTCGCAGCCGCAGGTGGCGGCCAGGTGCAGCCGGCCGTCGGGGGAGGAGAGGTAGACCGCGGCGAACGGGACGTCGAGCGCCCCGTCGGCCAGGGCCGCGCACATCTGCTCGACGGTGGACCGCTCCTCGGCCAGCCGGCCCGCGGCCGCGGCCACCTGGTGCAGCAGGCTCTGCCGGCGCTCGGCCAGCACCTGCCGGGTGACCTCGGTGCACACGGCGTGCATCCCGGCGACCTCGCCGTCGTCGCCGTAGGCGGGGGCGTGCGAGACGGTGAAGTACGTCTCCTCGCGGTACCCGGCGCGCTCGAGCAGGAGCAGCAGCTGCGGGATCCACGACGGCTCGCGGGCCGCCATCGCGTGCTCGACCGGCTCCTGCAGGGCCGCCCAGCCCTCGGCCAGGGTGATCCGCAGGTCGTCGCCGATGGCGCCGGGGTGCTTCGCGCCGATGAGCGTGGCGTAGGCGTCGTTGTAGAACTGCGTGTAGCCCGGGCCCCAGGCCAGGATCATCGGGAACCGCGAGGCCAGCACGGTCCGGACGGCGAAGCGCAGGCTGGCCGGCCAGGTCTCCACCGGGCCCACCGGGGTGGTCGCCCAGTCGAAGGCGGCCATCAGGCGACCGTTGTCGCCCCCGTCGCGGAAGACGTCGGCAGCACCGGGCCCCACGGGTGGAACCGGGACCACAGCACCTCCAGCGGGCCACGTACGGGGGGCGACAGGCACGGTACCCGGCGCAACTGGGTGGGGCCCGACCGAGTCAGCCGTCCGGGTGCTCGCCCTCGTCCCGCCCGCGGCGGCGCAGCAGACCGGTGACCGACCCCACCCGGGTCTGCGCCTGCCGCACCGAGGCGATCAGCGGCATGAGGTCGTCGTGGATGCGGCGGAGGGTGTCCGGGACGGTGTCGACGGCGGGGTCGTCGAGCACCCGGCCCAGCCGCTCCAGGCCGGGGCGCAGGGCGCGCACCGGTTCCTCGAGCTCCTCGACGAGGGCCTCCAGCCGCTCGGCGGTCCGCTGCGCCGAGGCGATGGTGTCCTTCGCCGTCGTCGTGGCGTCGGTCAGCTGCCGGACCGTGCCCTGCAGGTCGGCGAGCGTGCGCGGCAGCTGGGCCAGCGCCTCGGTCTGCCGCTGGAGGAGCTCCAGCAGCTCCGACAGGCCGGGGATGCGCCCGAAGCCGCGGAAGGGGTCCACGCCCAGCACCGTCGGGGACGGGACCGGGTGCCGCAACCGCTGGCGCGGGGACCTCCACCGGGGAAGCGCCATCGGCGCTCATCGCTGCCGCAGCACCGGGCGGCCTGGCGGTTCGAACCCCGGGCCGCCTGCCTGCACGGCGTGTCGATGAACCCGCACCGACGGCGGCGCCACGCCGCCGTCGGTGACGACTTCCGTTGCGCGAGCGCCGTCAGCGTCCCCGCAATCCATGCGCGAGCAGAATCGACGGGCGAGCAGGGGCTCCCGAAGGAGGTGGCGGGCTGTGGTTCCCCAGCCGCGTCCGACGAGGTCGCGAGCCACCCACCGCACCGTCGCCGCAGCCTGCCTGACGACGGCGACGCTGCTGACGACGCTAGGAGTGAGCGGGCCCGCCATGGCCGCGCCCCCGTCGCGGGAGGTCTTCACCGATCAGAACATGGCCACCCTGCCGGACGTCGACTGCGGGTCCTTCACCTTGCACGAGGACATGGTGTCGGAGCGCATCACCCGCACGACCTTCGTGGACGACGCCGGTGTCGCGACACGCATCCTCTTCACGATCAGCTTCGTCGGGGTGCTGACCCGGTCGGACACCGGGGAGACCTTCGTCGACCGGGTGGCCGGGACGGACACGGTGGACCCCGTGACGGGAGAGTTCACGAGCACCGGTCGCAAGATCAACCTCCACCGACCCGGCGAGGGCACCCTGGCGTTGACGGCCGGCCGCACGGTGCGAGATGCCAGCGGTGCCGTGGTCTTCCAAGCAGGGCCAGCCGATGTGGACGTCTTCGAACTCACGGGGTTGTGCGAGGCGCTGGCGTGACGGTTCCTATGCCGTCACCTTGAGGCCGATCACGCAGCCGACGATGCCCAGCAGCAGGAACACCCGGAGGACCGACACCGGCTCCAGGCCGGCCCACATGGCGTAGGCCGCGGTCAGGCCCGCGCCGATGCCGACCCACACCGCGTAGGCGGTGCCCAGCGGCAGCCCCCGCATGGCCCAGGCCAGGCCGACCATGCTGGCGACGACGGCCACGGCGAAGACCACGGTGGGCCCGGGCCGGCTGAAGCCCTCCGACCGGTGCAGGGCGGTGGCCCAGACGGCCTCGAGGACCCCGGAGACGACGAGGACGACCCAGTGCACGGCGCACGCTCCCGCCGCCGTCTTGTCGCGTGCCGGGTACGGCGGTGCTCGTCCGGGGGCACGTCGGCGTGCCCTGCCCCCACTGTGGCACAGGTGGGCGGTCAGCCGCCCCGACGGTGCTCGTGGGCGCGCAGCTTGGCGAGCATGTCGCCGAACAGCAGCCGGGTGTCGACGTCCGTGTAGACCCGGCGGGCGGCGCCGACCGGCTCCGCCCGGGTCTCGGTCCAGCTGCTCGACTCGTCGCTCAGCGCGGTGACCAGCAGCGGCGGGCTGTCGCCGAGCGGCCAGACGCCGCCGAGCCGGATCCAGCCGGGGAGCGGGAGCTCCAGGAAGCGGGTCCACAGCCACCGGCCGACCGCGCCGCTGCCGGCCAGGTCGTGCTCGACCTCGGCGACCGAGAAGGCGCAGCGGCGGTAGGTCTCCAGCGGGAACTGCCGGATGGGCAGGGCCGACCGGCCGAAGACCAGGTCGGCCGCGGGCTGGTCGGTGTCCCGGTTGTACTCGGCCGCGTCGGCCGCCCGCGCCCCGCCCACCCAGACCAGGGTGAAGCGGGAGGCGATGTCGGGTGCCTCGGCCAGGGCGGCCGCGACGTTGGTCAGCGGGCCGGCGCACACCAGGAACAGCGGCAGGTCGTCGTCCCGCCGCGCCTCGGCGACGATGGCCGCGGACGCCGCCGACGCCCCCGACGTCGTCGCGCCGTCGAACGCCGACTCGGCGCCGGCGTGCACCGGCGGCCGCACGGGGCCGCCGACCAGGTCGACCAGCTCGCGGGCCAGCGCCGCCCCCCGCTCCGCCGTCGTCCCCGGCTCGCCGAACACCGGGTTGAGGAAGGAGCTGGTGACCGCGACGACCCGGTTGGTCGGCGACAGCAGGTGGTGGGCCAGCGCGACGAGGCCGTCGGGGTCCCCGGCCCAGTCGTTGTCGACGACCACCCGGCACTGCTCCGCGAGGGGCAGCCCTCCGGCGGCCACCCTCAGTTCTCGATCGGCAGACCGGTGTAGTTCTCCGCGAGCTCGCGCGCGGCCGCCTCCGACGAGCAGACCCGCTGCAGCTGGGACAGCTGCAGCTCGGCGTCGAAGTCGTCGCCGGAGCGGTGCAGCATCGAGGTCATGAACCAGGAGAAGTGCTGGCAGCGCCAGACCCGCTCCAGCGCCTTGTCCGAGTAGGAGTCGACCAGGTCGGTCTGCTTCTCCTGCAGCAGCCGCACCAGCGCCGTCGCCAGGCGGGTGACGTCGGCGACCGCCAGGTTCAGCCCCTTGGCGCCGGTCGGCGGCACGATGTGCGCGGCGTCGCCGGCGAGGAACAGCCGGCCGTGGCGCATCGGGGCGCTGACGAACGAGCGCATCGGCAGGATCGACTTGTCGGTGACCGGGCCGCGGTTGACCGACCAGCCCTCGTGCGCGAAGCGGGTGTCGAGGGCGTCCCAGATCCGCTCGTCGGACCAGTCCTCGATCCTCTCCGCGGGGTCGACCTGCAGGTAGAGCCGCGAGACCTTCGGCGAGCGCATCGAGTACAGCGCGAAGCCGTCGGGGTGCCAGGCGTAGATGAGCTCGTCGGTGGCCGGAGCGGCGTCGGCCAGGATGCCCAGCCAGGCGTAGGGGTAGGTGCGCTCCCAGACCTTCTGCGCGGTGCCCTCGCCGACCACCTGCCGCGAGACGCCGTGGAAGCCGTCGGTGCCGGCGATCACGTCGCACTCGAGCACCTGCGGGGTGCCGTCGGCGTCGGTGAAGCGGATGCGCGGGCTGTCGCCGTCGACGTCCTCCGGCTGCACGTCGGAGACGTCGAAGAGCAGCGGCGGGCCGCCGTCGAGCTGGGCCTTGACGAGGTCCTTGACCACCTCGGTCTGGCCGTAGACCCAGACGGTCCGGCCGCACAGCTCCTTGAAGTCGAGCTGGTGGCGGGTGCCGGGGTACTGCAGGTGGATGCCGCGGTGCTCGAGGCCCTCGCGCTGCAGCCGGTCGCCGACGCCGGCGGCGACGAGCGTGTCGACCGAGTGCTGTTCGAGGATGCCGGCGCGGATGCGGGCCTCCACGTACTCGCGCGAGCGGTTCTCCAGGACGACGGAGTCGATGCCCTGGAGGGTCAGCAGTCGCGACAGCAGCAGGCCGGCCGGGCCGGCACCGATGATCCCCACCTGAGTGCGCACGAGGGGAGTGTGACGGCCGCTACGCCACGGCGGCGAGCGCCGCCTTCCGCTCAGCGGAAGGCGCCTGCTCGGGCCAGCTCGCGCCCGATGCCGCGTGCGGCCACCTCGAGCACGGGGACGAGGCGGACGACGTCGCGCCGGTGGGAGGGGACGACGATGCCGAGGGCCCCGGCGACGACCGTGCCGGGGGAGCGCTCCACGGTGACCGGGACGGCGACGGAGGCGGTGCCCAGCGACATCTCCTCGGCGGTGCGGGCGAACCCGCGGCGGCGGATCTCGGTGAGCTCCCGGCGCAGCCGGCCGGGGTCGACGACGGTGTGCCGGGTCTCGCGGCTGAGCGTGCGCAGCACCTCGTCGACGACGTCGTCCGGGGCCGCGGCGAGCAGCACCTTGCCCACGCCGGTGGCGTGCAGCGGCAGCCGGCTGCCCACCTGGCTGACCACCGGCACGGACTCGCGCCCGGAGATCCGCTCGACGTACAGCGCCCGCGTGCCCTCGCGGACGGCGAGGTGCACCGTGTCGCGGGTGGCGGTGTGCACGTCCAGCAGGAACGGGGCGGCCACCTGGCGCAGCTCGAGCTGCACGGGTGCGAGCAGGCCGAGGTCCCACAGCTTGCGCCCGATCTCGTAGCGGCCGTCGCCGCGCCGCGTGAGCGCTCCCCAGGCGGTGAGCTCGGCCAGCAGCCGGTGCGCGGTGGTCAGCGGCGTGCCGGAGCGCTCGGCGATCTCCGACAGCGACAGCCGGGGGGCCGCGCTGTCGAAGGCGTCGAGGACGGCGAGGGCGCGGCTGGTCACCGACCGCCCGGGCGCCGCGCTGCGTCCCGCCATCGCCGTCCGTCCCTTCCACTCGCCGGAAGCCTCCGCTTGGGGAGGGTACGGCCGGGCCGTACCTTTCCGGCTATGACCGGCACCACATCGCAGAGCGGGCTGATCGTGCCGCGCTACCTGCGCGAACCCGACGCGACGCGCACCCCCGTCGGCTTCCCGGACTACCGGAGCACCGCGCTGCGCGCCCCGCTGCGGACGCCGGTCGACCTGCCGCAGAGGCTGACCGAGGTCACCGGCCCGGTGCTGGGCGAGGACCGCGTGCTGCCGGCCGACGCCGACCTGACCTGGCGCAACGGCGGCGAGGCGCTCGGCCAGCGGATCCTGGTGCACGGCCGCGTGCTCGACAGCGGCGGCCGCCCGGTGCCCGGCGCGCTGGTCGAGGTGTGGCAGGCCAACGCGTCCGGTCGCTACCGGCACGTCGTCGACAACTGGCCCGCCCCGCTCGACCCGCACTTCGACGGCCTCGGCCGCGTGGTCACCGACAGCCTGGGCCGCTACGAGTTCATGACGATCAAGCCCGGCGCCTACCCGTGGGGCAACCACCACAACGCCTGGCGGCCGGCGCACATCCACTTCAGCCTGTTCGGGCGGGCCTTCACCCAGCGGCTGGTCACCCAGATGTACTTCCCGGACGACCCGCTGTTCGGCCAGGACCCGATCTTCAACGCCATCCCGGCCGCCGCCCGGCACCGCGCGATCAGCCGGTTCTCGCTCGAGCGCACCCAGGACAACTGGGCGCTGGCCTTCGAGTGGGACATCGTGCTGCGCGGCACCGAGCAGACGCCGTTCGAGACCGACGACGACGGAGATGTCGCGTGACGACCGTGAACCCGCTGGAGGTCCCGCCGGACCCGGCCGAGCCCTTCCAGCCCCGCTCGGGGCAGCGCGGCAGCGGCTTCCTCACCGGGCCGCTGCGGCTGGGGACGACGCCGAGCGCGACCGTCGGGCCGTACCTGGCGATCGGCCTGACCTGGCCCGACGGGGTCTTCGCCGCCGCCGAGGGCATCCCGGGCGGCTTCTGGATCCGCGGCCGGGTGTTCGACGGCGCCGGCGACGTGGTGCCCGACGCGATGGTGGAGACGTGGCAGGCCGACCCCGACGGCCGCTTCGCCTCCCCGGAGGACCCGCGCGGCGCCTCGGCGTACCCGGGCTTCCGCGGCTACGCCCGCGCGCAGACGATCTCCGGCGGGTTCGAGGTGTTCACGCTCAAGCCGGGCCGGGTGCCCGACGGCGAGGGCGGGCTGCAGGCGCCGCACGTCGACGTCTCGGTCTTCGCCCGCGGCCTGCTCGACCGCGTGGTCACCCGGATCTACTTCGCCGACGAGGCCGAGGCCAACGCCGAGGACGTCGTCCTGCGCGGGCTGTCCGAGCAGCAGCGGCGGACGCTGGTCGCCGAGCCGACCGGCGACGGCTACCGCTTCGACGTCCACCTGCAGGGGGACGACGAGACCGTCTTCTTCGCCGTCTGAGCCGCTCCGGTAGAACCGACCCGTGAGTGGTCTCTGGAGCGGCACGTTCGCCCGCGGGGGAGCGGCCGCGGCCGTCTCCGACGAGGCGTGGCTGCGCGCGCTGCTCGAGGTCGAGGCCGCCCTCGCCCGGGCCGCCGCGCGCACCGGCCTGGTGCCGACGACGGCCGCCGACGCGGTGACCGCGGCCTGCGCCGACCCGTCGCGGCTCGACCTGGCCGCCGTGGTCGCCCGGGCGGCCGACGCCGGCAACCCGGTGCCGCCCCTGGTGAAGGTCCTGCAGGCGGCCGTGGGCGAGCGCGACGCGGTCGCCGTGCACGTCGGCGCCACCAGCCAGGACGTCGTCGACACGGCGCTGGTGCTGCTGGCCCGCGCGGCGATCGCGGCGATCGACGCCGACCTGGCCGCGGCCGCGCGCTCCGCCGCGGGCCTCGCCCGCGACCACGCCGACGACCCGGTCATGGGCCGCACCCTGATGCAGCAGGCGCTGCCGACGACGTTCGGGCTCAAGGCGGCCGGCTGGCTGGCCGGCCTCGACGGCGCGCGCGAGCGCCTGGCCGAGGTGGTCGCGTCGCTGCCGGTGCAGTACGGCGGAGCGGTCGGCACCCTGGCGGCCAGCAAGGGGTCCGGCACCGACGTGCGGGCCCGGCTGGCCGAGGAGCTCGGCCTGGTCGCGACCGCGGCCCCCTGGTTCACGGTGCGGCTGCCGGTCGCCGACCTGGCCGGCGCGCTGGGCGCGGCCGCCGGCGTGGTGGCCACGGTCGCCGTCGACGTCGTCCTGCTCGCGCAGACCGAGGTGGCCGAGGCCGCCGAGGTGGCCGAGGGGCGCGGCGGGTCGTCGGCGATGCCGCACAAGGCCAACCCGGTCGCCGCGATCTCGGCGCGGGCCTGCGCCCGCCGCGCGCCCGGCCTGGTCGCGACGCTGCTCGCGGCGATGGAGCAGGAGCACGAGCGGGCCGCCGGTGCCTGGCACAGCGAGTGGCCCGCGCTCACCGACCTGCTGACGACGGTCGGCTCGGCCGCCTCCTGGCTGGCCGAGAGCCTCGCCGTCCTCCGCGTCGACGCCGACCGCATGGCGGCGACCGTCGCGGCCGCCGCCGAGCCGGCGCTGGCGCAGCGGGCCACCGACGCGCTGGCCGAGACCCTGGGGCGGGCCGCCGCGCACGAGGCCGTGGCAGACGCCGCCCGCCGCGCGCGGGAGACCGGCCTGCCGCTGGCCGCCGTCCTGGCCGAGCGGACCGACCTGGACCGCGGCCTGCTGGAGGCGTCGGGGCCCGACCTCGGCGAGGCCGCAGCGCAGGTCGAGGCCGTGCTGGCCGAGCACGCCGCACTGACGGAGGGGACCGCATGACAGCCGTCGAGGTCGAGCACACCGCCGACGGGCCGGCCGACGCGCCGGTCGTCGTCCTGGCCAACTCCCTGGGCGCCACCCGCGCCATGTGGGAGCCGCAGGTGCCGGCGCTGGCCGAGCGGTTCCGCGTGCTCACCTACGACATGCGCGGCCACGGCACCTCGCCCGCGCCGGCCGGGCCGTACACCCTCGACGACCTGGTCGACGACCTCGTCGGCCTGCTCGACCGGGTCGGCGCCGAGCGCGCGCACGTCGCCGGGGTGTCGATCGGCGGCATGGTCGCGATGCGGCTGGCCGCCCGCGAACCGCAGCGGGTCGACCGGCTCGCCGTCCTGTTCAGCTCGGCGAAGACCGAGCCGCAGGGTTTCCTCGACCGGGCGGCGGCCGTGCGCGCCGGCGGCACCGCGCCCATCGCGCCGACCGTGGTCAGCCGCTGGCTGACGCCGGGGTACGCCGCCGAGCACCCCGACCTGGTCACCCGGCTGCAGGCGCAGATCGCCCAGGCCGACGACGAGGGCTACGCGGCGTGCGCCGAGGTGGTCGCCCGCGTGGACCTGCGCGAGGACCTGCCGCGGATCACCGCGCCCACGCTGGTGGTCTCGGCCGCCGAGGACCAGGCGCTGCCGCCGGAGCACCAGCGGGCGATCGCCGCGGGCATCCCGGGCGCCGAGCTGCTCACCGTGAGCCCGGGCGCCCACCTGGCCAACCTGGAGCGGACGCTGGAGGTCACCGGCGCCCTGCTCGCCCACTTCGACGGAGGCGCCCGGTGACGAGCGACGACGACCGGCGCGCGGCCGGCATGCGCACCCGCCGGGAGGTGCTGGGCGACGCCTGGGTGGACCGGGCGGTCGCCGGCACCACCCCGTTCACCGCGGACTTCCAGGACTTCATCACCCGCACCGCCTGGGGTGACCTGTGGCAGCGGCCCGGCCTGGCCCGGCGCGACCGCAGCCTGCTCACGCTCGCCATCACCATCGCGCTGCGGCACTGGGACGAGTTCGCGCTGCACGTGCGCGCGGCGAAGAACAACGGGCTGACCGACGAGGAGATCGCCGAGGTCATCCAGCACGCCGCGATCTACGCGGGGGTGCCCGCGGCCAACCACGCCTTCAAGGTCGCGAAGACCGTCCTCGAAGAGCTGCGGGAGGCATGAGCCGGCCGGCCGGCACCGGGCTGCTCCTGGCGGCCGTGCTGCTGACCGGCCTGAACCTCCGTGGCGCGATCGCCGCGGTCTCGCCGGTGCTGCCCGAGGTCCGGGCCGACCTGAGGCTCTCCCCGACGGTGGCCGGGCTGCTCACCACGCTGCCCGTGCTGTGCTTCGCCGCGCTGGCGCCGGCCGCCGCGGGGCTGGGGCGCCGGTCGGGCGCCGAGCGGGCGGTCCTGGCCTCGCTCGTCGTCCTCGCCGCGGCCACCGCGCTGCGCGTGCTGGACGGCGCCGCGGTCCTGCTCGCCGGCACGGTCGTCATCGGCGCCGCCATGACCGTCGGCAACGTGCTGCTGCCGGTCGTGGTCAAGCGCGACTTCGGCTCCCGCGCCGGCACGGTGACCGGCCTGTACACCACCACCCTGGCCGGCGGCGCCGCCGTCACCGCGGCCGCCACCGCGCCGCTGGCCGCGCTGTGGGGCTGGCGGGTGGCGCTGGCCTGCTGGGCGGTGCTCGCGCTGCTGGCCGCCGCGGTCTGGGCGCGGGCCACCCGCGCGGTCGCGGACCGCGGGCCGGCGCCCGAGGCGCGGGGGAGCGGACCGCGGGTGTGGCGGTCCCCGCTGGCCTGGGCGGTCAGCGGGTTGCTCGCCGTCCAGTCGGCGCTGTACTACGCGGTGACGGCGTGGCTGCCGACCCTGCTGCTCGACGAGGTCGGCAGCATCGACGCCGGGGCCGCCGCCGCGACCACGTTCCAGCTGGTCGGCATCCCGGGCACGCTCGTCGTCCCGCTGGTGGTCCGCCGGTGGGCGGGGCAGCGGGTCCTCGGCGTCGCGGTGGCCGCCGCCTGGGCCGCGCTGGTGGTGGGGCTGCTGGTGGCGCCGGCGGCCTGGCCGGTCTGGGCGGTGGTCGGCGGGCTCGCCCAGGGGGCCGGCGTCGCCCTGGCGTACACGCTGATCGTGCTGCGCAGCGCCGACGAGGACCAGGCGCGCCGGCTCTCCGGCATGGCGCAGGTCGTGGGCTTCACCGGGGGTGCGGCCGGGCCGCTCGCCGTCGCCGTCCTCTACGCCGCCACCGACGGGTGGCCCGCGCCGCTGGCGCTGCTGCTCCTGCTGACCGCCGCCTACGGGGGCACCGCCGTGGTCGCCGGGCGGCGGCGGACGCTCGCAGATCGCCTTCCGCCACGTGGAAGTGGCCTACGCGCGCCCCGGTGACGGCGGTCACCCTCGTCGGGACACCGCCGTCCCGGGAGGAGATCCGCGCATGACCTCGATCGTCCGCGACCAGTGGTACGTGGCCGCCTACGGCCGCGAGGTGGGGCGCGAGCTGTTCAGCCGCACGATCTGCGGCGAGTCGATCCTCTTCTGGCGCACCGAGGCCGGCGAGGTCACGGCGATGAGCGACCGGTGCGTGCACCGCCGGTTCCCGCTGTCGCAGGCGCCCAGCCACCTCGTCGGCGACACCGTCGTCTGCGGGTACCACGGCTTCACCTACGGCGCCGACGGCGTCTGCGTCGCCGTCCCGGGGCAGACCCGCGTCCCCCGCACGGCGCGGCTGCGGCGCTACCCCGTCGTGGAGCAGGACTCCTTCGTGTGGGTGTTCATCGGCGACCCCGACCGGGCGGACTCGGTGCGCATCCCGCGGGCGCCCTGGCTGGACCAGCAGGGCTGGACCGTCGTGTCCGGCATGGAGCCGCTCGCCGCCCGCGCCAGCCTGCTGGTCGACAACCTCATGGACCTCTCGCACGAGACCTACCTGCACGGCGGCTACATCGGGACGCCGGAGGTGGCCGAGACACCGATCACCACCGAGGTCGACGAGGAGGCCGGCGTCGTCCGGGTCTCGCGGCGCATGGCCGACGCCGCCTGCCCGCCGTTCTACGCGACGAGCACGGGCATCGAGGGCCGGATCACCCGCTGGCAGGACATCGAGTTCACGCCGCCCTGCCTGTACACGCTGCACTCGCGGATCGCGCCGGTCGGTGTGCTGCCGAACGCCGACGGCACCGACCCCGACGCGTTCCACGTCGAGGTCGTCTACGCGATCACGCCGGAGACCGAGTCCTCCACGCACGACTTCTGGGCGGTCGCCCGCGACTTCGCCCTCGACGACCAGGGGGTGTCCGACTTCCTGGCGGAGAGCAACCGCACCGTCGTCCTGCAGGACGTCGAGGCGCTCGACGTGCTGGAGCGGGTGATCGCCGGCGAGCCCGACGGCTACCAGGAGCTGTCGATCAACATCGACACCGGCGGGCTGGCCGCGCGCCGGATGATCGCCGCACTGGCGGCGGGGCCGGCGGCGGTGGAGGCGGCCCGGTGAGCGTGCTCCGGGTGGAGTGGCTGCCGGGCTCCGACCGGCTGCACGGCACCTGCCACTGCGGCGCGGCGGCCGAGGGGGAGGACCCGGTCGCGATGTGGGAGTGGCTGCAGGCTCATCCGAACCACCCCGAGGGAGGGGCCGCGGCCCGGGTGCCGTCACCATGGCCGACGCCCCCTGCCCACGTCGTCACCGACCCGGCGCGCGTCCTCGACCGCGCGCCCGTGCTCGTCTGAGGAGCCGATGGTCATCGAGACAGCCGCCGAGGTGGACCTGCGGCTGCGGGTCGACCGCCGCACCACCGGCGCAGAAGGCGTCGTCGTCCTCGACCTGCGCGACCCGTCCGGTGCCGACCTGCCGCCGTGGTCGCCGGGCGCGCACGTCGACGTGCTGCTGCCGGGCGGGCTGGTGCGCCAGTACTCGCTGTGCGGGGACCCGGCCGACCGCTCGGTGTGGCGGATCGCCGTGCTGCGCGAGCAGGACGGCCGGGGCGGCTCGGCGCACGTGCACGACCGGGTGCTCGAGGGCGACCCGGTGGCGGTGCGCGGGCCGCGCAACCACTTCGAGCTGGTGCCGGCCGAGCGCTACCTGTTCGTCGCCGGCGGCATCGGGATCACGCCGATCCTGCCGATGATCACCGCCGCCGAGCGGGCCGGCGCGGTGTGGGAGCTGCACTACGGCGGCCGGAGCCGCCGGTCGATGGCGTTCCTCGAGGCGCTGGAGGAGGCCACCGGCAACACCGTCGTCCTGCACCCGCAGGACGAGGTGGGGCTGATCGACCTCGACCGCGTCCTCGGCGAGCCCCGGCCCGGCACGCTCGTCTACTGCTGCGGGCCCGAGCCGTTGCTGCTCGCCGTCGAGCAGCGGTGCGCCGGCTGGCCGTCCGGGTCGCTGCACGTCGAGCGGTTCGCGCCCAAGGACGTCGGCGAGCCGGTGCTCACCGGCGCGTTCGAGGTCGAGCTGGCGACGTCGGGGAGGACGCTGACCGTGCCGCCGGACCGCTCGGTGCTCGAGGTGGTGGAGGACGCCGGCGTCTTCGTCCTGTCCTCCTGCCAGGAGGGCACCTGCGGCACCTGCGAGACGGCGGTGCTCGCCGGCCAGGTCGACCACCGCGACTCGCTGCTGACGCCGGAGGAGCAGGCGGCGAACGACACGATGTTCATCTGCGTCTCCCGCGCGGCGTGCCCGAAGCTGGTGCTCGACCTCTGAGCGGCCGACGCACCGCCACCACGAAGCTGCTCGACGTCCTCGGGGCGTTCGGGCGGGAGCGGCCGGCGCTGTCGCTGTCCGAGCTGGCCCGCCTGACCGGTGTCCCGCTGTCGACGGCGCACCGGCTGGTGGCGGAGCTGTGCGGCTGGGGCGCGCTGGAGCGCGGGGACGACGGCCGGTACCGGGTGGGCCTGCGGATCTGGGAGCTCGGCGCGCTGGCCCCGCGCGGGCTCGGCCTGCGCGAGGCGGCGCTGCCGTTCATGGAGGACCTGTACGAGGTGACCCACGAGAACGTGCAGCTGGCGGTCCGCGACGACGTCGAGGTGGTCTACGTGGAGCGGTTCGCCGCCCGCGACGCCGTCGCCGTCTACACGCGGGTCGGCGGCCGGTTCGCGCTGCCGCCGACCGGGGTCGGGCTGGTGCTGCTGGCGCACGCACCGGTCGAGGTGCAGGAGCGGGTGCTGGCCGGCCCGCTGCAGCGGTACACCGCGCACACGATCACCGACCCGGGGCGGCTGCGCCGGGTGCTGGCCGAGGTGCGGCGCACCGGGGTGGCGGTCAGCGACCGCCAGGTGACCGACGACGCCGTCTCGGTGGCCGCCCCGGTGGAGCAGCGGGGCGTCGTGGTGGCGGCCCTGTCGATCGTGGTGCGCGGCAGCTCACCGGCCGCCGTCCGCGCCTTCACGCCCGGTGTACGGGCGGCGGCCCGGGGCATCTCGCGGGTGCTGACCGGAAGAGACTCGACCGCGGAGCAGCGGTCGTGACACAGAGGAGAGACGACATGGCACTGCTGGACGACGGCGCCTGGCACGGCAAGGTCTGGACCGGCGCCTGGACCGACGGGTCGGGCGGCACCTACGACGCGGTGGAGCCGGCGACCGGCGACGTGATCGCCCCGGTCGGCAAGGCGGCGCCGGAGGACGTGTCGGCCGCCGCCGAGCGCGCGGTCACCGCGCAGCGGGCGTGGGCGGCGGCGCCGTTCGAGGAGCGGGCCCGGGTGCTGCGCCGGGCCGGCGAGGTGCTCGAGGCGCACGCCGACGAGATCAAGGGCTGGCTGGCGCGGGAGTCCGGCGCGATCCAGCCGTTCGGCGACTTCCAGGTGCACACCTCGGCGGCCGAGTGCTACGAGGCCTCGGCGCTGCCGTCGCACCCGTACGGCGAGCTGCTGCGGACCGCCACCCCGCGGCTGTCCTTCGCCCGGCGGCTGCCGGCGGGCGTGGTCGGGGTCATCGCGCCGTTCAACGTGCCCACGATCCTGGCCATCCGAGCGGTCGCCCCGGCGCTGGCGCTGGGCAACGCGGTGATCCTCAAGCCCGACCCGCGCACCGCGATCTCGGGCGGGGCGATGTTCGCCCGCGTCTTCGAGGAGGCCGGGCTGCCGGCCGGTGTGCTGCAGGTGCTGCCCGGCGGCGCCGACGTCGGCGAGGCCCTGGTCGTCGAGCCCGCGGTGCGGGTGATCGCCTTCACCGGCTCGACCCGGGCCGGGCGGGCGGTCGGCGCGCTGGCCGGCCAGCACCTCAAGCGGGCGCACCTCGAGCTCGGCGGCAACTCGGCGCTGATCGTGCTGCCCGACGTCGACGTGGCCGCCGCGGCGTCGGTCGGGGCGTGGGGCACCTTCGCCCACCAGGGGCAGATCTGCATGGCGACCAGCCGGCACCTGGTGCACCGCGACATCGCCGAGGAGTACACGGCGATCCTCACCGAGAAGGTCGAGAAGCTGCCGGTCGGCGACCCGTTCCGCGAGCAGGTCGCGATGGGACCGCTGATCGACGCCGGCCAGCGTGACCGGGTGCACGGGCTGGTCACCGCCTCGGTCGACGGCGGCGCCACGGTGCGCACCGGCGGTACCTACGACGGGCTGTTCTACCGGCCCACCGTGCTCGGCGACGTCCCGGTGGACGCCCCCGCCTACCAGGAGGAGATCTTCGGCCCGGTCGCCCCGGTGACGCCGTTCTCCACGCTCGACGAGGTCGCCGAGCTGGCCGCGGGCACCGAGTACGGGCTCAGCCTGGGCATCCTCACCCGCGACGTGTACGCCGGGCTGCAGCTGGCCGAGCGCATCCCGAGCGGTCTGGTGCACATCAACGACCAGACGGTCAACGACGAGGCGGTGGCCCCGTTCGGCGGCGTCGGCGCGTCCGGTACCGGCTCCCGGCACGGTGGACCGCAGGCCAACATCGAGGCGTTCACCGAGACCCAGTGGGTCACGCTGCGCGGCGACCTGCCCGCCTACCCGTTCTGAGCGTCCGGCCGGTGGCCGCCCTGCGGCCGCCGGCCGGTCACTCGCAGTCGTCGTGGCAGGCGCACGCGCAGTCGTGCGCCGTGTCGCGGCCCACACCCTGAGCGACGGACGTCACACAGCCGTGGCGGCAGGCCAGAGCGCGAGCAGCGTCCGCAGGCCGGTGACCAGCGCCAGCGGCTGGTCGAGCATCGGGTGGTGGCCGGCGTCGGGCAGGTCGACGACCGGCAGCGTGCCCGGGACCAGCCGGCCCATCTCCGCCGCCATCTCGGGGCTGACCAGGCCGTGCTCGCAGCGGAACAGCGCCACCGGGCAGCCCAGCTGGGGGAGGAGGTCGCGCAGCAGCAGCCGGCGGCCGAAGAAGGTCGGGTCGAACTTCCACGTCCAGCCGCCCTCGACCGGCCGCAGCGACTGCCGGGCCACGTACCGCCCGATGTAGGGCAGGACGACGTCCTGCGGCGGCAGGGTGCGGAACCTCCCCACGGCCTCGTCCAGATCGGGGTGCGGCCGGCGGGGACGGCGCATCTCGGCCAGCCGCGCCTCCTCCGGCGGCTGGTCGTTGAGCGGCGAGTCGATGTAGGCGACCGCGGCGACGGCGTCGGGGTGCTCGACGCCGGTGGTGACGGCCACCCAGCCGCCCATGCTGTGCCCGACCACCACCGGCCGGTGCAGCGCCTCGGCCTCGCAGACGGTGACGATCTCCCGCGCCCACTGGCGCATGTCGTAGATCTCGCGGTGGCCGCTGTCGCCGTGGCCGGAGAGGTCGAGCGCGACCACCCGGTGCGAGGACAGCTGCGGGGCGACGTGGTCCCACCAGCCGGAGTGCGCCGCGCCGCCGTGCACGAGCACCAGCCCGGGCGCGCCCACCGGCCCCCACACGCGGTAGTGCACCGGCGTGCCGTCGACCTCGACGTCGCGGTGCTCGGGCGCCGCGGCCAGCGCGCGGGCGAACCACGCCGGGGCGTCGGTGCCCGCCGGGTCCTGGGTCATGTCGGGTCCTCCTCGGTGCTGCGGTGCGGCCCCGATCCTCTCCGGCGGCTCCCGGCGGCTAGCGTCCGGGGCATGGACGCCGGTGCCGCGCTCGCGTGGTTCGACCGCTCACCGGCCGTGCCGCCGGACGAGCTGACCGGGCGGTGGCGGGGGAGCGGGCTGCCCACCGGGCACCGCCTCGACGGGCTGCTCGAGGCCTACGGCTGGTACGGCAAGGAGTTCCTCGACGCCGAGACCGTGCACCCGCTGCTGTTCCGCGACCGCGCCGGGGTCCCGCACCCGGTCGACCCGGCGCACGCCCCGCTGGGCCTGCTGTTCCGGCTGCCCCAGCTGGCCCGCACGCCCGTGGCCCGGCTGGGCTTCGCCGCCGTCCGGCCCCTGCGCCGCACCCGCCGGCCGGCGGCCCGGCTGCGCGCCGTGGAGCACCGCGGCGTGACCACCGCGGCGATGGTCTACGACGCGCTGCCGGTGATCGACGTCTTCCGCCGGACCGGGCCCGGCTCCCTGCTGGGCCTCATGGACGCCCGCGGCCTCGACGACCCGTTCTTCTTCGTCCTCGAGCGCGACGCCTGACCTCCCACCCCGTCGAGATCGGCGATGTCGCACGGTTCGGCCCCCTGAAGCGTGCGAGACCGCCGATCTCGACGGGGCAGATGTCAGAGCCAGGTGAGCACGCGGACGGTCGTGCCGGCGTCGGACGAGCGCAGCTGGACGAGGTCGGCGAGCTGGTTGACCAGGTACAGGCCGCGGCCGCCGGTGGCGTCGGGGGCCGGCCGCAGCCGGCCGGTGAGCGGTTCGGCGAGGCGGCCGGCGTCGGTGAACTCGAGGACGGCGGCGCCGTCGGCCACCCACATCGCGACGGTGCCGCCGCCCCCGGCGTGCCGGATGCCGTTGCTGGCCAGCTCCGCGGCGATCAGCTCGAGGTCCTCGACGCGGTCCCGGGGCAGGCCGCAGGAGCGTGCCCAGGAGCGGACGGTGCGCCGCACCGCGGGGAGGTCGCCGGCCCGGTAGTCGCCGCGCAGCACGGCACCCGACGGCGGGGGCAGGGCGGCGGCGAGGGCGGCCCGGTCGCCGGCGTCGTCCGGGCCGGCGTACGGGTGCGTGGTGCGGGCGTGCGCGCACACCTCCGCCGGCAGCCGCGCCTCGTCGTACGGGCACAGCAGCCGCCAGGCGGGGCCGCTCCCGAAGGCGCGGTTGAGCAGCCGCTCGTGCAGCCCGCACTCGACCATCTCGGCCGGGCGGCGGCCGGCGTAGGCCGGCTCCCCGACGCCGCGGAGCTGCCGCCCCTGCGCCGTGGCCCGGGCGAGGGCGTCGGCCCAGACGTCGATGATCCGCGCCGGGTTGCCGCCGACCTCCGCCATGTCCAGCCAGGTCACGGCGTCGCCGGCCGGTCCCAGCGCCGAGCGCAGCTGGTCGAGGCGGGGCCGCGGCTCGGCGACGACGACCACCTCGCCGGCGGCGAGGCCGGCGCGCACGAACTCCCCGACGCCGGTGGTGAACCCCTCGGCGTCCCGGTAGAAGAAGCCCTCGTGCGCGAACCCGGGCACGGGCTCGGCCGCCGTGGTCACGCAGGCGGCTCCACGAAGGCGACGGAGACGTGCTCGTCGAAGCCGAGGACGGCCCACATCCGCCGGAGGAGGCGGGAGGCGCCGACGAACTCCACGCGGGCCGGGCGCTCCTGCACCTGCCGGGCCCAGCGGGCCAGCGCGCGGCAGCCGCCGACGTCGACGAACTCCAGCCGGGACAGATCCATGCGCACCACGGCACCCTCGACGTGCGTCCCGCCGAGCACCCGGCCGAGGCGTTCTGCGCCGAAGGCGTCGACGCACCCGCCGACCATCAGCGTTCCGCCGTCGAACCAGACGCGGAACGGTGGCCCGTCGTCGCGCGGGCGCACCTGCGGGTGGACCGAGGCGACGTCGGCCAGCGCCTCCGGCTCGAGGTCGGCGCGGTAGGCGCACAGCGCCACCATGCCGGAGCCCGAGGCCATGTACTCGTCGGCCAGGTGCTCCCAGCGCACCAGGTCGGCGCGGCGGTCGGGGTCGGCGGCCAGGTCGCTCACGTCGGCGACGACGCGCAGCCCGTGGAAGCCGTCGGCGACGGCCTGCCGCGTGGCAGCGTCGTAGAAGGCGAGCTGCTCGCCGGGGACGAAGGCCGCCGATCCCTGGTAGCCGGCGCGGACGTCGAGCACCTCGAGCTCGCCGCGGTCGATCAGGCCGTCGACGTCGGCCAGCGGACCCGATTCGGCGCGGATGAGCCGGGCGTGCTCGGGGTCGCCGATCCACAGCAGCCGGTCGCCGGCGGCCAGCCCCTCCTCGAGGTAGCGGCGCGCGGCGCCGGCCAGGTCGTCGGCGTCGTCGTAGACCCAGCAGATGTGCCCGGCCACCGCCGTCCCCGTGGGGTCGGTCAGCAGTCCCTCGGCGCGCACGCGTTCACCGTAGGAGCACAGCGCCCGGAAAGACAGCCCCCGCACGGGGGTCAGGACCGGCGCGTGCCGTAACGCAGACCGTCGACGAGGAGGTCGAGCAACCGGCCCGCCTGCTCGCGGCGCTCGGCGTCACCGGCGGCCAGCGAGATGCCCGACAGGCCGGTCAGCACGTCGGCGGGATCGGCGTCGGCGCGCAGCGTGCCCGCCTCCGCCCCCGCGCGCAGCAGCAGTGCCAGTGCCTCGGTCATCCGGTCGCGGCTGTGCGCGAACGGGTTGCCGCCGGAGGCGATCACCGCCTTGAGCGCGTCGGCCATCCCGCGCTTGGTGGTCATGTAGTCGACGAACCGGTCCATCCAGGTGCGCAGCGCGGCCTCCGGCGGCTGGGTCTGCAGCAGCTCGGCCGCGGCGTCGCAGAGGCGGGCCAGCTCGTTGCGGTAGGCGGCCTCGACCAGCGCCTCGCGGGTGGGGAAGTGCCGGTAGAGCGTGCCGATGCCGACGCCGGCCTCACGCGCGATCGCCTCGAGCGTGACGTCCTCACCCGCCGCGAAGGCGTGCGCGGCCACCTCGAGCAGACGGTCCCGGTTGCGCTGCGCGTCGGCGCGCAGCGCCCGGCCGCCGGTTGCCGTCACGACGTCGTCCTCTCGTCCGGGGTTGCGTACCGGAGGTTCCTCCGGATAGTGTCTCCACTCATACCGGAGGCGCCTCCGGTACCTCATCCTACGGGCTCGGCCCGTTCCCCACGTCCACCCAGTGAGGGGACATCCGGCATGACCGCCATCACCCGCGTCACCACCCCCTTCGACGCCACCTCCACCGCCGCCGAGGTCCTCGCCGGCGTCGACCTGCGTGGCCGCCGCGCGATCGTCACCGGCGGCGCCTCGGGCATCGGCACCGAGACCGCCCGCGCCCTCGCCGGCGCCGGGGCGGAGGTCACCCTCGCCGTCCGC
The DNA here is from genome assembly GCF_054050275.1 of Geodermatophilus sp. SYSU D00691. Lineage (NCBI taxonomy): Bacteria > Bacillati > Actinomycetota > Actinomycetes > Geodermatophilales > Geodermatophilaceae > Geodermatophilus > Geodermatophilus sp. SYSU D00691. The sequence goes on along the minus strand of NZ_JBJGYZ010000002.1, from coordinate 123,063 downwards.
GACCGCGCGGCCGGCGAGCGGGTCGCCCGCGACATCACCGACTCCACCGGCAACCCGTGGCTGCGCGTCCTCCCGCTCGATCTGGCCGAGCCGCGCTCGATCCGCACGTTCCTCGACATCTGGGACGGCCCGCTGCACGTGCTGGTGAACAACGCCGGCGTCATGGCCTCGCCGCTGCGCCGCACCCGGCAGGGCTGGGAGCTGCAGTTCGCCACCAACCACCTGGGGCACTTCGCCCTCGCCACCGGGCTGCACCCGGCGATGGCCGGCGCCGACGGCGCCCGGGTGGTGGCGGTGAGCTCGAGCGCCCACCTGCGCTCCGACGTCGTCGTCGACGACGTGCACTTCCGGTCCCGGCCCTACGACCCCTGGCTGGCCTACGGGCAGTCGAAGACCGCGAACGTGCTGTTCGCCGTCGAGGCCGCGCGGCGGTGGGCCGACCACGGCATCACCGTCAACGCGCTGCACCCCGGCGGCATCCGCACCAACCTGCAGCGCCACGTGACCGAGGAGGACCTCGCCCGGCTGCGGGCGCAGATGGGCTCCGCGGCGCCGGCCTGGAAGACGCCGGAGCAGGGCGCCGCCACGTCGGCGCTGCTGGCCGCATCGCCGCTGGTCGACGGCGTCGGCGGGCGCTACTTCGAGGACTGCGACGAGGCGCTGCCGCACGAGGAGGGCACCCGCACCGGCGTCGCCCCCTACGCGCTCGACCCCGAGTCCGCCGCCCGGCTCTGGGACCTCTCGGCGCGCATGCTCGGGGAGTGACCGGTCAGCCCAGCCGCAGCCGGACGACGGGCCGCGCCGGCTGCGGCCGGGCGACCTCCCGGAAGCCCGCGCGCTCGAACACCGGCAGCGGCCCGTGGAACAGCTCGGCCGAGCTCGCCCTCGGCCGCTCGGCGACGTCCACCGGGTAGCCCTCGACCTCGCCCGCCCCGCCGGCGCGGGCGAGGTCGACCGCGCCGGCCAGCAGCTCCCCGGCCAGCCCCCGCCGCCGGGCGGTCCGGCGGACGACGAAGCACGTCACCGCCCACACGGCCGGGTCGTCGAGGCCGGCCGCGCCGCGCAGCAGCTGCCCGTTGGTCAGCCGCGTGTACGACGGTCGCGGCCCGACCGCCGCCCAGCCGCTCGGCGCGCCATCGACGTACCCGAGCACGCCGGGCGGCCGGTCGCCCCGGACCTGCCCGGCCAGCGCGTCGCGGTTCGCCGCGGCCCGCTCGGCCGTCGCCTCGGCGCCGCGGTAGAACCACTGGCACCAGCAGCGGCCCGGATCGCCGGGCCCCTCGAGGACGGCGACCACGTCGTCCCACCGGTCGGCGGTGGCGGGGACGACCCGCACGCTCACGGGCGCAGGTCCGGGATCGGCACGTCCGGGTCGGCGAGCCGCTCGGGGTCGACCGGCACCGCCTCGCGGATCAGCTCCTGGATCGGCCCCACGACGTCCCACACGTTGACGTTCATCCCGGCGACCACCCGGTCGCCGGAGAGCCAGAAGGCGACGAACTCCCGGGCCTCCAGGTCGCCGCGGACGACGACCCGGTCGTACCCGCCGGGCTCGGCCAGGCCGGTGTACTCCATGCCGAGGTCGTACTGGTCGCTGAAGAAGTACGGCAGCCGCTCGTAGACGGTCGGCTTGCCGAGCATCGACCGCGCCGCGGTGAGCGGCTGGTTGAGCGCGTTGGCCCAGTGCTCGACGCGCAGGTGCCGGCCGTAGCGCGGGTGGAACGCCCGCGCCACGTCGCCGGCGGCGAACACCGCCGGGTCGCTGCTGCGCAGCGAGGCGTCGACCACGACGCCGTCGTCCACCTCCAGGCCGGCCGCCTCGGCCAGGGCGACGTCGGGTGCGATCCCCACCCCGGCCAGGACGACGTCGCCGGCGACCTCGCTGCCGTCCTCGAGCACCAGCGCGCCGGCCCGCGCGGAGGCGATGCGGACGCCGCAGCGCAGGTCGACGCCGTGGTCGCGGTGCAGGTCGGCGAAGACCTGCGCCATCTCGGGCCCGAGCACCCGCAGCAGCGGCAGCTCCGCGTACTCCAGCACCACGACCTCGGCCCCGGCCGCGCGCGCCGCCGCCGCGGCCTCCAGCCCGATCCACCCCGCACCCACGATCACGACGCGGGCGCCGGCGGTGAACGACGCCTTGAGCGCCTGGCTGTCCTCGATGGTGCGCAGGTAGCGCGGGGCGAGCTCGTCGGCACCGGGGACGGTCAGCCGGCGGGGCACCGCGCCGGTGGCCAGCAGCACCCGGTCGTAGGCCAGCACGTCGCCGTCGTCGAGCGCGACCCGGGAGGCGGCGCGGTCCAGCGCCGTGACCCGGGTGCCCAGCCGCAGCAGCACGTCGTTGTCGGCGTACCACTGCTCCGGGTGCACGAAGACCGAGTCGAGCTCCGCCGACCCGGTCAGGTAGCCCTTCGACAGCGGCGGCCGCTCGTAGGGCAGGTACGGCTCGGCGGCGACCAGGGTGAGCGGCCCGTCGTGCCCCTCCTCCCGCAGCGTCGAGACGGCCCGCGCCCCGGCGAGCCCACCCCCCACGACGACGATGTTCATCTCCGGCCTCCGTCGGTCAGTGCCAGGAACTCCGCCCGTGTCCGGGCATCCTCGCGCAGCACCCCGCGCAGCGCCGAGGTGGTCGTCGTGGTGCCCGGTGCCTGCACCCCGCGCAGCGTCATGCACAGGTGCTCGGCCTCGACCACGACGCCGACGCCGCGGGGGTGCAGCCGCTCGGCGAGCCAGGCGAAGAGCTCCACCACCCGCGCCAGCACCGCGGCGGCGGACGGCGCGTCGGGGACGTCGTCGCGGCGGTGCAGGGAGAGCGTCATCGCTTCCTCCGCGTGCGAGGGGTGGTGCACCGCACCGTAGGACCGCGCGGCGGGACCCCGCTGACCGACGTCCTCACCGGTCTCGGGTACGAGCCCCGGCCGGACGGCGACGGCGTGCTGCTGGCCAACTGCCCCTTCCACACGCTCGCCGCGACGCATCCCGAGCTGGTCTGCGGGATGACCCTCGACCTGCTCGCCGCGCTGCTCGACGCGCGCGGGGAGGCCGGCCTCCACGGACGCCTGGAGCCCGGCCCCGGCCGCTGCTGCGTCGTGCTGGGAGCGCCTGGGGTCACAGCGCCTTGAGGATGTCCTCGACCCGCTCCTTGGCGTCGCCGAAGAGCATGCGGGTGTTCTCGCGGAAGAACAGCGGGTTCTGCACGCCGGCGTAGCCGGTGCTCATCGACCGCTTGAAGACGACCACGCTGTCGGCCTCCCACACCCGCAGCACCGGCATGCCGGCGATGGGGCTGCCCGGGTCCTCCATCGCGGCGGGGTTGACCGTGTCGTTGGCGCCGATGACCAGCACGACCGACGTCCCGGCGAGGTCGTCGTTGATCTCGTCCATCTCCAGGACCACGTCGTAGGGGACCTTCGCCTCGGCCAGCAGCACGTTCATGTGCCCGGGCAGCCGGCCGGCGACCGGGTGGATGCCGAAGCGCACCTGCACCCCGAGCTCCTCCAGCTTGCGGGTCAGCTCGGCCACCGGGTACTGCGCGTGGGCGACGGCCATGCCGTAGCCGGGCGTGATCACGACCGACTTGGCGGTGCGCAGCAGCTCGGCGGTCTCCTCGGCGGTGATCTCGGTGTGCGTGCCGTCCTCGGTGCCCGAGGCGATGCTGCCCTCGTTGCCGAAGCCGCCGGCGATGACCGAGACGAACGAGCGGTTCATCGCCCGGCACATGATGTAGGACAGGTAGGCACCGGAGGATCCGACGAGGGCGCCGGTGATGATCAGCAGGTCGTTGCCGAGCAGGAAGCCCGACGCCGCGGCCGCCCAGCCCGAGTAGCTGTTGAGCATCGAGACGACGACCGGCATGTCGCCGCCGCCGATCGAGGCGACCAGGTGCCAGCCCAGGGCGAGCGCCAGCGCGGTGATCACGGCCAGCACGGGCAGCGCCGGGGAGACCACGAACACGACGGTCAGGACGGCGAAGGCGACCAGCGCGCCGAGGTTGAGCCAGTTGCGCCCTGGCAGCATCAGCGGGTTGCTGCGGATCCGCGCCGACAGCTTGAGGAACGCCACGATCGAGCCGGTGAGCGTGACCGCGCCGATGAACACGCCGATGGCCACCTCGGCGGAGTGGATGCCGAGCAGGTCGTCGGCCACCGCGGTCTGCCCGGCACCGGCGCCCTCGACCTCGAGGTAGCCGTTCCAGCCGACCAGCACCGCGGCCAGGCCGACGAAGCTGTGCAGCAGCGCGATCAGCTCGGGCATGCCGGTCATCGCCACCCGGCGGGCCCGCCACAGGCCGATCGCCGCGCCGGCCGCCATGGCCAGCAGGATCAGCCCGATCGCGGCGGCCTCGACGTCGCGGGCGGCCAGCACGACGGTGGCGACCAGCGCCACGGCCATGCCGGCGATGCCGAAGGTGTTGCCGGCCTTGGCGGTCTCGTGCTTCGACAGGCCCGCCAGGGCGAGGACGAAGAGCAGGGCCGAGACGATGTACGCCCCGGCGGCGGCGGTCTGCAGCGTCACGGTGGTCAGCTCCTCGTGAACATGCCGAGCATGCGGCGGGTCACGGCGAAGCCGCCGAAGACGTTGATGCTGGCGACGAGGACCGCCACGAAGGCGAGCACGGTCACCACCGGGTCGCCGTGGCCCAGCTGCAGCAGGGCGCCGACGACGATGATCCCGGAGATCGCGTTGGTGACGCTCATCAGCGGCGTGTGCAGCGCGTGGTGCACCGAGCCGATCACGTAGAAGCCGACGACGACGGCGAGCGCGAAGACGGTCAGGTGGCCGATCAGCGCGTCGGGCGAGAACGCCGACACCAGGAACAGCGCGGCCGCGGCGAGCCCGACGAGCGCGAACCGCCGCGAGGCCGGCAGCGGTTGCTTCGCGGGCAGCTCGAGGCGCGCGGGCGCCGCGACGGCGGGCGGGGGTGCCGCCGACACCTGCACCGGGGGCGGGGGCCAGAGCACCTCGCCGTCCTTGACGACGGTCATCGACCGGACGACGACGTCGTCGAGGTCGAGGACCAGGCGCCCGTCGGCCTCCGGCGTCAGCAGCTTGAGCAGGTTGACCAGGTTGGTGCCGAACAGCTGCGACGCCTGGGCCGGCAGCCGGGCGGGCAGGTCGGTGTAGCCGATGATCGTGACGCCGTTGGGCGTGACGACCACCTCGTCGGGCACCGAGCCGGCCACGTTGCCGCCCTGCGCCGCCGCCATGTCGACGACCACCGAGCCGGGCCGCATCGAGGCGACCATCTCCTCGGTGATCAGCCGCGGCGCCGGTCGGCCGGGGATGAGCGCGGTGGTGATGACGATGTCGACGTCCGCGGCCTGCTCGGCGTACATCACCGCGGCCCGCCGGTCGTAGTCCTCGCTGGTCACGCTCGCGTAGCCGGTGCCGCCGCCCTGCCCCTCGTCGGCGGGGACGCCGACGTACTCGCCGCCCAGCGACCGGATCTGGTCGGCCACCTCCGGCCGGACGTCGGTGGCGCGGACGATCGCGCCGAGGCTGCTCGCCGCGCCGATCGCGGCGAGCCCGGCCACGCCGGCGCCGACGACCAGCACCTTGGCCGGGGGCACCTTGCCGGCCGCGGTCACCTGGCCGGTGAAGAACCGGCCGAAGGTGTGCGCCGCCTCCACGACCGCCCGGTAGCCGGCGATGTTCGCCATCGACGACAGCACGTCCAGCGCCTGCGCCCGCGAGATGCGGGGGACCGCGTCGACGGCCAGCGCCGTGACCGGGCGGCGGCCGAGCTCCTCGACCAGCGCCGGGTCCAGGGCCGGCGCCAGCTGGCTGATCAGCGTCGCGCCGGGGGGGAGGCGGTCGAGCTCGTCGGGCGTCGGCGGGTTCACGTGCAGGACGACGTCGGCGGCCCAGGCCTCGCCGTCCCCGACCACGGTCGCGCCGGCCGCGGCGTACTCCTCGTCGGGGAAGCTGCTCGCCCCTCCCGCGCCGGAGGCGACCACCACCTCGTGGCCGAGGCGGCGCAGTGCCGCCACCGTCGTCGGGGTCGCCGCCACGCGCGTCTCGCGCGGGCGGGACTCCCGGGGAACTCCGATCCGCATGCGCGCCCCATCCCTGATGGCTCCGTTGCCCTGCGGATCGTCGCACCCCTCGTTGGTGTGAGAACGCACCGATCCGCGAAACCCACCGTTGCGGGCGGCCGATGAGGTCGGTGCAGGAACCGTCCGTTGCGGTTCCGCACGAACGAGGACAGGAGAACAGTGGCCGCCAAGCGCAGCTCGCCGAACGACGAGCGCGTGCCGCCCGAGGTCGTCGCCGGCATCTTCTACGGCGCCGCGGTGACCGAGGCGATGGCGATCCTGGTCGCCGAGACCGTCGGTTCGACCTTCCGGGTGACCTGGGGCAACCAGGGCGCGGTCACGCTGCTCGGGTACGACGGCGACGACCTGCGCCGGCTGCCGGTCGAGCAGCTCCTGCCCTCCCTGCGCGGCGGCGAGCGCAAGCTCCTGCTGCGCCGCGAGCGCGGCGCGGAGATGCGCCTGCCGGTGCGGACGGCGCGCGGCGTGACGGTGGACGCCGTCGTCGTCTCCACCCCGATGCCCAGCGGCCGGATGTGGACCCTGCGGATCGCCTCGGTCAGCGACGCGCACGAGCGCGCGCTGCAAGCCACCGCCGACGCGCACGAGCGGCGGTTCGCCGCGCTGACGGAGCGCTCGCCGATCCCGACCCTGCTGTCGGAGCAGGGCATGCGGCTCGCGCACGTCAACGACGCGTTCTGCACGCTGGTCGGCCGCCGCGCCGAGCAGCTGCTGGGCACGGCGTGGATGGGGACGGTCCACCCCGACGACCTGGATGCGGTCGTCGACGCGGCCGCCGACGCCCTCGAGGGGGACGACGCGGAGGCGCAGGCCCGGCTCGTCCGGGAGGACGGGACCCAGCGGACGACGGTGCTCCGCTTCGCGCACCTGTTCTCGCCCGGGGTCGGCGCGGGCTTCGTCGCCACCGTCGAGGACATCACCGAGCGGCTGGCGTTCGAGACGCGGCTGGCCCACCAGGCCGGCCACGACCCGCTCACCGGCCTGCCCAACCGCATCCTGCTGGCGCAGTACGTGGCCGAGCGGTTCGTCCCCGGCCGCAGCGACCTGGCCTGCATCTTCCTCGACCTGGACAACTTCAAGGTCGTCAACGACTCGCTCGGGCACACCGCCGGCGACCAGCTGCTCGTCGAGGTCGCGCGGCGGCTGACCCGCACCGTCCGGCCGGGCGACCTGGTCGCGCGGTTCGGCGGCGACGAGTTCGTCGTGGTCTGCGAGGGCGTCGGCGAGGCCGCCGCCGTCACCCTGGCCCAGCGCATCGGCGAGGAGCTCGGGGCCGTCGTCCGCCTGGGTGGGCTGGACATCCGGCCGTACGCGAGCGTGGGGGTGACCGTGCAGACGACCGACCACCTCGAGGCCGAGGAGCTCATCCGCGACTGCGACATCGCGATGTACCAGGCCAAGGCCGGCGGCAAGGGCCGGATCACCGTGCTGGACCAGCGGGGCCGCGCCCAGGCGCGGGAGAAGCTGCGGCTGGTCGCCGACCTGCGCGACGCCATCGAGCGGCGCGAGATCTCGCTGCTGTACCAGCCGATCTTCATCGCCGGGGACGGCGCGGCGGTGGCCGTGGAGTCGCTGGCGCGATGGGCCCACCCGGAGCGCGGCCCGATCAGCCCCGCCGACTTCGTGCCCCTGGCCGAGGAGGCGGGCCTGGTCGGCGGCCTGTGGCTGTTCGTGCTCGACGAGACCTGCCGGCAGCTGGCCGAGTGGGACCGCGACCTCGGCATGTCGGCGCCGATGCGGGCGAACGTGAACGTCTCGGCGCTGCAGCTGGACGAGAACCTGCCGGTCCAGGTGCGCGCGGCGCTGCGCCGGCACCGGCTCACGGCCTCCCGGCTGCAGCTGGAGATCACCGAGTCGGCGCTGATGACCGATCCCGGTCTGGCGCGGGCCGTGCTGCAGCAGCTGCGCGACCTCGGCGTGCAGGTGGCGATCGACGACTTCGGCACCGGCTACTCCTCGCTGGCCTACCTCCGGCACCTGCCGGTGGACTGCCTCAAGGTCGACCGCTCGTTCGTCGCCGAGCTCGCCGACGGCCACGCCGAGATCGCCTCGGCGGTCATCGCGCTGGCGCGCAACCTGAACCTCTGCACGGTGGCCGAGGGGGTGGAGACCGTCGCGCAGGCCGAAGAGCTGGCCCGTCTCGGCGCGACCTACCTCCAGGGCTTCGGGCTCGGCCGGCCGATGCCCGGCCCCGAGACCGCCGCCTGGTTCGCCGCCCGACGGGAAGGCCTGGCATGACCCTCGTCCCCCTGTCGGTCCCCACGTTCGACATCGAGCAGGTGCTGGCCGGCATCGACAGGATGGCCGCCCGGAAACCGGTGGCCGCGCAGATCGTCGCGGTGGCCGGCGCGGAGGACACCAGCGCCAAGCGGCTCGCCACGGTCCTGGCCACCGACGTCGCCCTCGCCGGGCGGGTGATGAAGCTGGCCAACTCGGCCTACTTCGGCATGCGCGGCAGGGTCACGTCCCTGCAGTTCGCGGTGACCGTCATCGGCTTCACCACCGTGCGCACGATGGCGGCGGTGTCGCTGACCGACCTCGACGACGAGTCGCGGCTGCCGGAGAACTTCTGGGACCGGTCCACGAGCCTGGCCCTGGCCGCCTCCACTCTGGCCGGGCGGTTCGGCGAGCGGCCGCAGGACGCGCTCTGCCTCGGCCTGCTCTCCGGGCTGGGCGCGGCGCTCCTGCACCACAACGACCGGGAGGGCTACGCCGGGCTGCTGGCCGAGGAACCGACCTTCGTCGGCCGGCGCGCGGCGGAGGCCCGGCGCTACGGCATCCACGCCCTGCGGCTGACCGCCGTGGCGCTGGAGCAGTGGGGCTTCCCGCCGGGCATGGTCACCGCCCTCAAGACCGTCGACGACCTCGCCGACCCCGGCGGCAGCCTGCTGCGCGCGGCGTCGGAGATCTCGTCCCGCCTGACCACCGAGGGCTACGAGCCGGTGCCGATCAGCCGGCTCACCTGCGGGGTGCTCGGCGAGGAGGCGCTGCCCGCCGTGCTCGAGCAGGTCACCGCCGACGCGGTGGAGCTGCGCCGCGCCATGCTCGGTTGAGTGCCGCCCGCTCGCCGGACGCGGCAGGATCCTCCGGCGTGACCACGCACCTGCGGCCCGCCGGGTCGCCGGCCCAGACCGACCGCTGGCCGCAGCTCGACGTCGCCCGCGCGGTCGTGGTGGCGGGGCTGGTCCCGTTCCACGCCGCGCTGGTCTTCGCCGCCGACGACGACTTCTACGTCAAGGACGACCGGACGACCGACGTCCTCGTGCCCCTCGCCGCGCCGGTCGTGGTCTGGGCCATGCCGCTGGTCTTCCTCATCGCCGGGGTGGGGGCGTGGACCTCCTGGCGCCGGCGCGACGGTGCCGTCTTCGTCCGGCGGCGGCTGACGCGCATCGCCGTCCCGCTGGTGCTCGGCACGGTGCTGCTGGTCCCGCTGCCCGTGTGGCTGCGGCTGCGGACCGACCCCGGCTACACCGAGTCCTACGCCGAGTTCTGGCCGCGGTTCTTCCGCGTCCGCGTGGACTGGTCGGAGTTCCCGTTCCTGCTGCAGCCCGCCGCGGACGGCCGCGGCTTCGAGACCGGGCACCTCTGGTTCCTCGTGCTGCTCCTGCTGTACTCGCTGGCGGCGGTTCCGGTGCTCCGGTTCCTCTCCGGCGACCGGGGCGGGCGCCTCCTCGACCGGCTGGGCGGGGCGGCGGAGCACCGGCCCGGGCTGGTCCTGCTGCCGGCGGTCCCGGTGGCCGCCGCCTGCGCGCTCCTCGGCCAGGACCAGGGCATCGCGGCCTCGAACGAGGTGGCCTACGGTCTGTTCTTCGCCGGCGGCCTGCTGGTGGCCGCCGATCCCCGGCTGCGGGCCGCCGCCCGGCGCAGCGTGCGCCCGGCCGCGCTGGCCGCGATCGCCGGCCTGCTCGTCGCCGGCACCCTCTTCCTGCTGCGGCGGGAGGTGCCCGGGGCCGATCCGCTGCTGGACCGGGACCTGGTCTCCTCGGTCGGCCGGGCCTGCTTCGGCGTCGCCGCCTGGTGCGCGACCCTGGCCATCGTCGGCGCGCTGGCCGGGCCACGGGCCGAGCGGGCGACGCCGGGCTCGCCGGTGGCGGCCTATGCGCGGTCCGCCGTCCTGCCCTGGTACGTGCTGCACCAGCCGGTGGTGGTCGCCGTCGCGTTCGTCGTGGTCGGCTGGTCGGTGCACCCGGCGCTGAAGTACCTCGTGATCGTCGCCGTCTCGGCCGCCGGCACGCTGGCCGCCTACGAACTGCTCCGCCTGGCGGGGCGGGTGCTGCGGCGGCGCTGACCGGCCGGAGTCCCGTCCTCGACGCAGCGCGACGCGCGGCCGGGCCGGCGCACGCTCCTGCCGCGGCGGGCTGGTCCGGGCCGGGCCGCCGGGCCACACTCCCGCCCCGTCCCAGCACGGCAGGCAGCAGGGGAGGGGCCATGACCCAGACGCTCAGCGGGGACATCGGGGCGCTGCGCGCCGTGGTCGGCGGAGCGGTGACCGTGCCCGGGGAGCCCGCCTACGACCTGGTGCGCGCGGTCTGGAACGGCGCGATCGACCGGCGGCCCGCGGTGGTCGTCGAGTGCGTGTCGGCCGCCGACGTCAGCGCCGCGATCGGGTTCGCCCGGCGGGAGGGGCTGGAGATCGCCGTCCGCGGCGGCGGGCACAGCATGCCCGGCCTCTCCAGCATCGAGGGCGGGCTCGTCGTCGACCTGCGGCGGATGAACGCCGTCGTCGTCGACCCCGTGGCCCGGCGCGTCCGCGTCGGGGGCGGTGCGCTGCTCGGCGACGTGGACGCCGCAACCGCGCCGCACGGGCTGGCGCTGCCCTCGGGGGTGGTCAGCCACACCGGCGTCGGCGGGCTGACGCTCGGCGGCGGGATGGGGTGGCTGACCCGGCAGGGCGGGCTGTCCGTCGACCGCCTGCTGTCGGCGGAGGTCGTGGTCGCCGACGGGCGGGTGCTGCGGGCGGCGGAGGACGAGAACGCCGACCTGTTCTGGGCGCTGCGCGGCGGGGGCGGCAACTTCGGTGTCGTGACGGAGTTCGAGTTCTCGCTGGTGCAGGCCGGGCCGGTGGTGCAGTTCGGGCTGTACTTCTGGGACGCCGGGCAGAGCCGGGAGGCGTTGCGGGTCATGCGGGACGTCGTCCGGGACCTGCCGCTCTCGCTGACCGCCTTCCCGGCCGCGGCGTTCACCGCGCCGCCGGCGCCGTTCGTGCCACCCGAGCACCAGGGCAGGGTCGGCGTCGCGCTGTTCCTGGTCGGCTTCGGCGACCCGGCCGAGCACGCCGCGGTCGCCGAGCGGGTGCGCGGCGCGCTGCCGCCGCTGTTCGAGTTCGCCGCCCCGATGCCGTTCACCGCGGTGCAGCAGATGCAGGACGAGGCCAACGCCCACGGCGTGCACGCCTACGAGAAGAGCTGCTACCTCGAGGACCTCACCGACGGGGTGATCGACGTCGTCGCCGACCTCGCCCCGCGCAGGGCCTCGCCGCTGTCGGTCATGGTCTTCTACCGGCTCGACGGCGCGTACACGCAGGTGCCGGACGACGCGACGGCCTTCGGCGGCGGCCGGAGCCCGCGCTACATGCTGGCGGTGATCGGCGAGGTGCCGGTGCCGGAGCTCCTGCCCGCCGAGCGGGAGTGGGTCCGCTCGGTGCACGGGGCGCTGCAGCCGCACGCCATGGGCAAGGCGACGTACGTCAACTCGCTGGACGCCGGTGAGACGGCCGAGGTCGTGGCGTCCTACGGCCCCAAGTACGCCCGGCTCGCGCGGATCAAGGCCGCCTACGACCCGGACAACGTCTTCCACCGCAACGCCAACATCGCGGTCTGAGGGGCGCCGGGAACGGAACCGCTCAGCCGGGGAGGACCTGCTTCCACTTCTCCCCGGCGGCGCGGCCGGTGCCGATGTCGGCCAGGCCCTGCAGCGCGGAGATGTCGTGCCACGTGCCGGTGAGCAGGCCGAAGACGCCCGCCGCGGTCTGCAGCATCGACGGGTCGGGCTGCGGCATGCCGTTGGGCCGCACGAAGGTGACCTTGTACTTGGTGCCCGCGGCGGTGAGCTTCACCCCGCCGCCGAACCAGTGCCACGGCCAGCTGACGTCGTGCACCTCGGCCAGCGGCACGTCGAAGACCGGCGTGTCGCTGACGAAGGTGAGCCGGCCCCCGCCCGCGCCCAGGTAGCCCGGGACGTTGCGGAGCCCGCCGATGAGCCAGGCGGGGCTGACGAGGGCGGGGGCCGGTGCGCTCACCGGGTGTACGGGGCGCCGAGCGGGTCGACCGTCGGGTAGGCGTCGACGCCGGCGGCGAGCCGGGCCAGCGCCCAGTCGCCGTCACCGAGCACGTGGTCGATCGCGGCGAGCCGGCTGGTGTAGTGGCCGACCGAGTACTCGGCGGTCACGCCGATCCCGCCGTGCAGCTGGATCGCGTCCTTGCCGATGTGCCGCGAGGCACGGCTGGTCTGCAGCCGCGCCCGCTCGGCCGCGGTGATCACGTCCCCGCCGGCGTCGAGGACCAGCGACGCCCACAGCGCGGTGCTGCGGGCGAGCTCCAGCGACACGTACATGTCGGCGGCGCGGAAGGTGAGCGCCTGGAACCTGTTGAGCGTGACCCCGAACTGCTTGCGGGTCTTGAGGTACTCCGCGGTGGTGGTCAGCGCGGTCGACATGGCGCCGACGGCCTCGTGCGCGTAGGCGATGCGGGCCTCGGCCAGCGCCCGCTCGACGACCGCCGTCTGGTCGCCCCCGGCGTCGCCGAGCGGCTCGGCCGGGGTGCCGGCGAACTCGACCTTGGCCGCGCGGCCGCCGTCGTGGGTGCGGTAGCCGGTGCGGGTCAGCCCCTCGGCGTCCCCGCGGACGACGAACAGCCGGGTGCCGCCGTCGACCACGGCGCTGACGACCAGGACGTCCGCGCGGGCCCCGTTGAGCACCGGCTCCTTGACACCGGTCAGCCGCCACGCGTCGCCGTCCTGCGCGGCCCGGACGCCGCTCGCCGTCGGGGTCCACCGGGTGCCGGGCTCGGCGTGCGCGAAGGCCGGCACCAGCGAGCCCTCGGACAGGCCGCCGATCAGCTCCTCGCGCTGCGCCGGCGTGCCGGCCGCCTGGACCAGCCCGCCGGCCAGGACGACGGCCTCGACGAACGGCTCGGGCGCGAGGACCCGGCCGATCTCCTCGGCCACGATCGCCACCTCGACCGGGCCGGCGCCCATGCCGCCGGACTCCTCGGGGAACGGCAGCCCGAGCAGGCCCATCTCGGCCAGCCGGGCCCAGGTCTTCTCGTCGAAGCCGGGGTCGGTCGCGGTGACCTTCCGGCGGGTCTCGCTGTCGCCGTACGCGCGGGCCAGCAGCCCGCTCACCGCCTCGCGGAGGGCGTTCTGCTCGTCGTCGTAGGTGAAGTCCACGGTCAGATCACAACCCCAGGATCGTGCCGGCGATGATGGTGCGCTGAACCTCGTTCGAGCCGCCGTAGATGGTGACCTTGCGGTAGTTCAGGTACTCGGGCGTGGCCACCCGCGCCCACTCCGGGACGTCGGAGCCGCCGTCGGCGTAGGACGCCAGCGACAGCGGGCCGGCGAGGTCGACGAGCAGCTCGGTGGCGGCCTGCTGCAGCTCCGAGCCGCGCAGCTTGAGCACCGACGACGCCGGGTGCGGGCGCCCGTCGGCGGAGTTGGCCACCACGCGCAGCGCGGTGAGCTCCAGCGCCAGGAGCTCGTTCTCGAGCTCGGCGATGCGGGCGGTGGTGAAGGGGTCCTCCGACAGCGGGACGCCGTTCACCACGATCGAGCGGGCGTGCTCCTTGGCGTCGGCCAGCAGGCGCTTGGTGTGGCCGACCCGGGCGATGCCGACCCGCTCGTTGCCCAGCAGGAACTTCGCGATCGTCCAGCCGGCGTTCTCCTCGCCGATCAGGTTCTCGGCGGGCACCCGGACGTCCTCGAAGAAGACCTCGTTGACCTCGTGCGTGCCGTCGAGCAGCTCGATCGGGCGCAGCGTGACGCCGGGGGAGTCCATCGGGAAGACCAGCATGGAGATGCCGCGCTGGCGCTTCTCGGCGGTCGGGTCGGTGCGCACGAGGCAGAAGATCCAGTCGGCGTGCTGGCCGAGCGTGGTCCACGTCTTCTGGCCGTTGACGATCCACTCGTCGCCGTCGCGGACGGCGGTGGTGCGCAGCGAGGCCAGGTCGGAGCCGGCGTCGGGCTCGGAGAAGCCCTGGCACCACCAGATGTCGATGTTCGCGGTCGCGGGCAGGAACCGCTCCTTCTGCTCCTGCGTGCCGAACTGGGCGAGCACCGGGCCGATCATGCTGGCGTTGAAGGCCAGCGGCTCGGGGACGGCGGCCAGCTGCATCTCCTCGCGCCAGATGTGGCGCTGCAGCGGCGTCCAGTCCTTGCCGCCCCACTCCACCGGCCAGTGCGGCACGGCCAGGCCGGCGGAGTTGAGGATCCGCTGGCTCTCGACGTACTGGTCCTTGGTCAGGTGGCGGTGGTGGGCCACCGTGTCGCGGATGGACTGCGGGATCTGGGTGGTGAAGAAGGTGCGCATCTCCTCCCGGAAGGCCTCGTCCTCCGGGGACAACTGCAACCGCATGGGACCTCAACTCTCCGACGGCGCCCTCGCCGTCGTCGTACGTGGACGCCCCGACGATCCCACACGAGCTACCGCCCGGTAACCCGGGCGTGCCGACGGCATGATGGCGGCCGTGGACGAGGCCGGGCTGGTGGTGGTGACCGGTGCCGCGGGCGCGCTCGGGCGCGCGGTGCTGGCGGAGTTCCGGACGGCGGGGCGGCAGGTCGTCGCCCTGGACCGGGCCGGCGACGCGCTCGACGAGGTGGGCCGCGCCGACGGCGTCCACCCGGTCGCCGCCGAGCTGGCCGACCCGACGGCGACCGCCGCGGCGTGGGCGGAGATCGACCGGATCGGCACGCCGTCGGTGCTCGTCGCGCTGGCCGGCGGCTTCCGGCCCAGCTCGCTGGCCGATCTCACGCCCGAGGTGTGGGCGCAGATGTGGGAGTCCAACGTCTCGTCGCTGCTGTGGTGCTGCCAGCAGGCCGCGACCCGCATGCCGCCCGGCGGGTCGATCGTCGCGGTCGGGTCGAGGACGGCGGTCGGCGGCCGGGCACCGGTCGCCCACGCCACGAGCAAGGCCGCCGTCGTCCGGATGACCGAGCTGCTGGCCGACGAGCTGCGGCCGCAGGGCATCCGGGTCAACTGCGTGCTGCCCTCGGTGATCGACACCCCCGCCAACCGCTCGTGGATGTCGCCGGAGCTGGCGGCGAGAGCCGTCGCGCCGGCGGCGATCGCCCGGGTGATCGCCTTCCTGGCCGGGCCGGACGCCGCCCCGGTCAGCGGGGCGCGGATCCCCGTCTACGGTGACGCCTGAGCCGCCGTCAGAACTCCCATTCCCAGCCGCCCTCGGGCAGGTAGAACGGCTGGTACTGGACGATCCCCGAGTTCCCCGGCACGTCGAGGACGAGCGTGCCGGTGTACCGCTGCCCGCTGCCGAGCTCGCCGGAGGGCAGCTGCTGGTCGTCGGCGGCGCAGATGAACGCGGCGAAGGTGTCGACCTCGGTGAACGTCACGCCGTCGCCGCCGATGAACGAGAACTCGTAGGCGCTGATGTCGTAGTAGGCGTCGGGCGGCAGGTTCGGCGCGGTCTCGACGGTCATCCGCAGCGCCACGAAGTGGCCGTTCTCCGCGGGCTCGGGCAGGTCGCCGGTGCAGGTGTAGTCGGCGACGATCTCGTCGACGGTGAAGGTGAGCAGCGGCTCGCCGTCGTCCCCGGTCACGCCGGCGGGCTCACCGACCTCCTTCTCGATGTTGCCGCGGGCGTTGACCTCGGCCGTGCCCGGCTCCTCGGGCTGCGGGGAGGAGGGCGCCGACGAGGACGCCTCGGGCGGGGCCATCGCGGGATCCGGGCTGGCCGTGCCGCGGACGGCGGAGGAGCACCCCGCCAGCAGCAGCACCGCGCCGATCGCCGACGCGACCAGTGGCGACTTCCCGGACATGCACGGACCTCCCCGTCGGACTGGCGGAACCCAGCGGTTCCGCACAGATGCAATCACGCCGGTCCGCGGGCGGTTCGCTAGCGTGCGGCCCGTGACGTCGCCGTCAGGTCCGCTCGCCGGGATCCGGATCGTCGAGCTCAGCGGGCTGGGACCCGGTCCCTACGCGTGCATGCTGCTCGCCGAGCTGGGGGCCGACGTCGTCCGGGTCGACCGGCCCGGCGGGGGAGCGAAGCTGTTCCCGCCGGAGCGGGAGGCGCTGCACCGCAGCCGGCCCTGCGCCGCGGTCGACCTGAAGTCCGCCGAGGGGCGGGAGGTGCTGCTGCGGCTCGTCGAGCAGGCCGACGTCCTGGTCGAGGGACTGCGGCCCGGGGTGACCGAGCGGCTGGGCATCGGCCCGGAGGACTGCGCGGCCCGCAACCCCCGGCTGGTCTACGCCCGGATGACCGGCTGGGGGCAGGAGGGCCCGCTCGCCGCCCGCGCCGGGCACGACATCAACTACCTGGGCCTCACCGGCGCGCTGCACGCCATCGGCCCGCGGGACAAGCCGGTGCCGCCGCTCAACATCGGCGCCGACTTCGGCGGCGGGTCGATGTTCCTCGTCGTGGGGATCCTGGCCGCGCTGCTGGAGCGGGCGACCAGCGGCCGTGGCCAGGTGGTCGACGCGGCGATGGTCGACGGCGCCAGCTCCCTGGTGACGATGGTCTACGGGATGCTCGGCGGCGGGCTGTGGCGCGACCGCCGGGAGAGCAACCTGCTCGACGGCGGCGCGCCGTTCTACGACACCTACCGCTGCGCCGACGGCGGGCACATGGCGGTGGGGCCGCTGGAGCCGCAGTTCTACGCGCTGCTGGTCGAGGGGCTGGGGCTGACCGGGCGCCTCCCGGGGAGCGGGCAGCACGACGTCGCGGCGTGGCCGGAGCACCGGCGGCTGTTCGCCGAGGCGTTCGCCTCGCGCACTCGGGCGGAGTGGACGGCGGTGTTCGAGGGGACCGACGCGTGCGTGACGCCGGTGCTCGGCCTGACCGAGGCGCCGGCGCACCCGCACCTGGCGGCCCGCGGGACGTTCGTCGACCAGGGGCTGGGCCCGCAGCCGGCGCCGGCGCCCCGGTTCTCGCGCACCCCGGCCGCCGTGCGCGGCGTCCCCCGCGCACCGGGCCAGGACACGGTCGGGGTGCTCCGCGCGTGGGGCTTCGGGGACGACGAGGTGACGGCGCTGCTGGACAGCGGCGCCGTGGTGCAGGCCGACAGGGAGGAGCAGCGGTGAGCGACGAGGTGCTGGTCGAGGCGCGCGACGGCGTGCAGGTCATCACGATCAACCGGCCGGAGGCGAAGAACGCGCTCAACGCCGGGGTCGCCGCCGGGGTGGCCGCCGCCGTCGACGAGCTGGACGCCTCCGACGAGCTGCGGGTGGGCGTGCTGACCGGGGCGGGCGGCACGTTCTCCGCCGGCATGGACCTCAAGGCGTTCCTGCGCGGGGAGACCCCGGCGATCGAGGGCCGCGGGCTGTGCGGGATCACCCAGACGCCGCCGCGCAAGCCGCTCGTCGGCGCCGTCGAGGGCTGGGCGCTGGCCGGCGGGTTCGAGCTGCTGCTGGCCTGCGACCTGGTCGTCGCCGCCGAGACCGCCCGCTTCGGCGTGCCGGAGGTGAAGCGGTCGCTGGTGGCCGCGGGTGGCGCGGCGCTGCTGCTGACCCGGCGGGTGCCCTACGCGCTGGCGCTGGAGCTGCTGCTCACCGGCGACCCGCTGACCGCGCCGCGCGCGGCCGGGATCGGGCTGGTCAACCGGGTCACCCCCGAGGGCGGGGCGCTCGAGGGCGCACTGGCGCTGGCGGCGACGATCGCGGCCAACGGGCCGCTGGCGGTGGCCGCGACCAAGCAGGTCGCCCGCTCGTCGGCCGAGTGGTCGTGGCAGGAGGGGTGGGCCCGGCAGGCAGAGATCGTGGAGCCGGTGTTCGCCAGCGAGGACGCCCGCGAGGGTTCGGTCGCGTTCGCCGAGAAGCGCGCGCCGGTGTGGAAGGGGCGGTGAGCGACCCGACGCTGCTCGACGTCCTCGACCTGGAGGAGATCGACCGCGACCTCTACCGCAGCACGCTGGTCTTCGCCGACCCCTTCCCGCTCTACGGCGGGCAGGTCGCCGCCCAGGCGCTGCTCGCGGCCGGGCGCACGGTCGAGCCCGACCGGCTGCCGCACTCGCTGCACGGCTACTTCCTGCGCAGCGGGGACGCGGCCCGGCCGACGGTCTTCCGGGTGGACCGCGACCGCGACGGGCGCTCGTTCTCGGCGCGCCGGGTGGTGGCGCTGCAGGGCGGGGAGGTCGTGTTCAGCATGTCGGCGTCCTTCGCCGCGGCGGCCGAGGGCCCGGAGGTCGCCGTCGACCCGGCCCCGGACGCCGAGCCGCCCGACGGGCTGCCGGCGCACACGCTGCCGCGGCTGTTCTCGATGGAGGGCCGGCTGCCGTCGCAGCCGTACCCGGACGGGCACTGGCCGACCCGGTTCTGGGCGCGCACCTCGGTGCCGCTGCCCGACGACCGGCTCGTGCACTCCTGCGTGCTGACCTACCTGTCCGACATCGGGACGGGTCTGTCGGCGCTGCCGGACGACGAGGCGTCGCCCGGGGCGAGCATCGACCACGCGGTGTGGTTCCACCGGCCGGCGCGGCTGGACGACTGGGTGCTCATGGACCTCGTGCCGCACACCGTCTCGGCGGGGCGGGGCTGGTACAGCGGCTCGCTGACGACCGCCGACGGCACGCTGGCCGCCAGCCTCGCGCAGGAGACGCTGTTCCGCACCGGCTCGAACCCGTTCCGCCGTCGAAGTTGACATGGGTCTCACACTTCGCGGCGGCGCAGGCTTACAGTGCGGAAGTCACACCGTCGTGGGGAGAGGCAGGGACATGCGGGACGCAGTGATCGTGGAGGCCGTGCGGACGCCGGTCGGCAAGCGCAACGGCGGGCTGTCCGGGGTGCACCCGGCCGAGCTGTCGGCCCACGTGCTCAACGCGCTCGTCGAGCGCGCCGGGGTCGAGCCCGGCGTGGTCGAGGACGTCATCTGGGGCTGCGTGTCGCAGGTGGGGGAGCAGACCTTCGACATCGCCCGCACCTCCGTGCTCACCGCCGGGTGGCCGGAGTCGGTGACCGGCGTGACCGTCGACCGGCAGTGCGGCTCCTCGCAGCAGTCGGTGCACTTCGCCGCGGCCGGGCTGATCGCCGGGCAGTACGACGTCGTCGTCGCCGGTGGCGTGGAGTCGATGAGCCGGATCCCGATGGGGACGGCGACGTCGGTGGGCGGTTCGCCGCTGCCCGGGCCGTTCATGGACCGCTACGGCGTCTTCCCCAACCAGGGCGTGGGCGCGGAGATGATCGCCGAGCAGTGGGGCTTTTCCCGGCAGCAGCTCGACGAGTACTCGGTGGCCTCGCACGAGAAGGCCGCCGCCGCGCGGGACGAGGGCCGCTTCGAGGCGCAGATCGCCCCGGTGACCACCGACGCCGGCGTGGTGTCGGTGGACGAGGGCATCCGCGAGTCGACGGTGGAGAAGCTCGGCACGCTGAAGACGGTGTTCAAGCCGGAAGGCGGGACGATCACCGCCGGCAACTCCTCGCAGATCTCCGACGGCTCGGCGGCGCTGCTCATGATGACGTCGGACAAGGCCCGGGAGCTGGGGCTGACCCCGATCGCGCGGGTGCACACCGCCGTCCTGGCCGGTGCCGACCCGGTGATCATGCTGACCGCCCCCATCCCGGCCACGCAGAAGGCGCTGGCGAAGTCGGGGCTGTCGGTCGACGAGATCGGCGCGTTCGAGGTCAACGAGGCCTTCGCGCCGGTGCCGCTGGCCTGGCTGGCCGACATCGGCGCCGACGCCAAGGCGCTCAACCCCAACGGCGGCGCGATCGCGCTGGGCCACCCGCTGGGCGGCTCGGGTGCCCGGCTGATGACGACGCTGGTGCACCACATGCGCGACAACGGCATCCGCTACGGCCTGCAGACGATGTGCGAGGGCGGTGGCCAGGCCAACGCCACCATCCTCGAGCTGCTCTAGGAGAAGGACCCCCTGCCCCCCACCGCTCGCACGCTCGCGGCGGGACCCTGCAGGGGGCCACGGCGACCGGCCGGCGTGCTGCGTGCACGCCGGCCGGTGCTGCACCGGCACCGGGAGGTTGTGTGCGGATCGGGCTGGGTGACCTCGCCGGGGCGGATCTCGCCCGGCACGTCGCGCAGAGCCGGGCGTTCTACGCGGCGCGGGGGTCCCGGCGGGGCCCGGCGTCCCTCGAGGAGCTGCTGGCGGCGCGGGCCGCATCGGTGCCGGCTCCGCCGTCCGCTCGGGTCGAGCAGGTCGTGGACGGGCGCCGGCGGGAGGTCCTGCTGCGGATCGCCCTGCCGGCGGACCGGCCGGTGCGGGGGGTGCACCTCGAGATCCCCGGCGGCGGCTTCTACCTCGGCCCGACGGCGGGCGCGGACGCTCGGAACGCGGCGCTCGCCGAGTCGCTCGGCATCGCCGTGGTCGGCGTCGAGCACCGGCTCGCGCCGGAGCATCCGTGGCCGGCCGCGCCGGACGACTGCGAGGCCGCTGCGCTCTGGCTCCTCGACCACGCCGAGGAGCGGTTCGGCACCACCCGACTGACCGCCGGCGGCAGCTCGGCCGGGGCCACGCTCGCCGTGACGACGCTGCTCCGGCTGCGGGACCGGGGGCGTGCCGGGCCGTTCGCCGGCGCCGTCCTGCAGTTCGGCACCTACGACCTCAGCGGCCGGACCCCGGCGGGCCGGCTGATCGCCGACGAGTACTTCCTCCAGGCCTACGTCGGCGCCGTGGCCGACCGCGCCGTTCCCGACGTGTCGCCGGTCTTCGGCGACCTGCGCGGGCTGCCGCCGGTCCTGCTGGTCGTCGGGGCGTCGGACGTCCTGCTCGAGGACAACCTGGTCATGGCGGCCCGGCTCTCCGCGGCGGGCGTCGACGTCGACCTGCGCGTCTACCCCGAGTCGCCGCACGGCTTCACCGGTCACCCCACGGCCATGGCGCGGGCCGCGCTGGCCGACCGGGACGCGTGGCTCGCCGAGCGCTTCCCTGCCCACGGCTCGGGCCGGGGCGGCTGATCCGGGCGGGTCAGAACGGCGGCGGCTCGGTGGTGGCGACGAGGCCGGACCGGGTGGTGACGGTGAGGGTCCCGTCGGCGGCCAGGGTGTGGGTCGTGCCGGGGGCCTGGTGCTTGCCGCGGTGGTCGCCGGTGCAGAAGCCGACCAGGTTGGCCGCCGACGTGGCGCCGAGCGGGTAGGGCACGTGGTGGTCCAGCTCGCCGGCGCGGACCCGTCGTCGGCAACCGGGAAAGCGGCAGCGGCGGTCGCGGTGCCGCACGAACCGGTCGAGCTCGGCGCCGGGGCGGTAGCCGTCGGTCGGCGGCGGTGCGCCCAGCGGGTGCCCGGGGGAGGCCGCGCGGCGCAGCCCGGGCAGGTCGGTGAGGGAGACGAGCGCCCCGGACAGCGCGTCCACCAGGGCGATCCGCGGCCGGTCGGCCAGTCCGCCGCCGGCGGTGCGGGCCAGCAGGTCGGTCAGCGCCGCCCGGTCGGCGGCGGCCGCGGCCGAGAGCGCGCCGAGGGCGTCGCGGGCGGCCGTGACCCGACCGGACGGGCCGGCCCGCCGGGAGGCCTCGTCGGCCAGGTCGGCGCGTTCGGCCGTGCGCACCAGCCGGTGGGCATGGGCCAGCGTCTGCAGGCACCCGCGCACCGCCGCCGACGCATGCTCGACCGCCCGGTCGGCGGCCGCCCACCAGCCGGAGTCCGGGGGATCGTCGGGCGGGCCGTCTCCCGGTTCGGGGAACGGGTCGGGGTCGGGGTGCAAGCCGGCCGCGAACTCCGCCTCCTCCCGGGCGTCGGCGGCGGCCAGCTCCGCCTGCAGCTCCAGCCAGCCGTCCTCCAGCGCCCGCTCGGCCGCTGCGACCACCTCGGCCGCGGAGAGGGGGTCGGGGTCGTCGAACTCGCCGGCATCCAAGCGGCGCTCCCAGTCGGCCTCCCAGGCCTCGTGCGCGGCGCGCATCTGCTCGGTCCAGTCCTGCGGATCGGGGCCGGGGTCGACGAAGCGCTCGTCCTCGTCCCACCCGCCCGACTCGGCGGGGGAGGCGTCGGTGTCCGGGGAGGCGTCTGTGTCCGCGGCGGCGCCGAGGTCGGCGCCGGTGAGGGCGGCCAGCAGCTGCCGGGCCAGCTCCGCCGGGATCACCTGACCGCCCAGCTCGGCCGGGGCGTCACCGCCGAGCACCGTGCCGATCGGGGCGACTAGGGTCAGCGTCACCTGCACCGGCGGCCGGTCGCCGGCCCCCGGCAGCAGCACCAGGTCCAGCAGCACGTCGACCAGCTTCTCCCCGCGGGTGCGGGTATCGGCCGGATCGACCGGCAGCGCGTCGACGTGCGCCTCCAGGGCGGCGATCAGCGCCTGCGCCTCCGGGAGGGTCAGCAGCGCGACCACCGAGGCCATCCCCGGCCGCCGGTCGCCCTGCACGCTCACCCCGCGCCGCTTGACCGCCCTGGCCAGCTCGTCGGCCGCCTTGCGGACGTTGCGGGCGGTGACCTCGCGCAGCACCTTGGCGCCCAGCTGCGGCGGGGTGGTGATCGTCCGCCTGGCCGCCCGGGCGGCCACCCAGCCCAGCACCGCGGCCTCCACCTCGGTGCGCACCGCGTCGTCGGCGATGGGGGCGACGTGCTCGCGCAGGCACCACAGGTGGTCCTCGGTGAGCATCCCGGCCTCGAGGGCGGCCAGCGTGCCCAGCAGCCGGTGCACCAGGGTCAGGGCCTCGTCCAGCAGCCGCTCCGCCTTGCCCTGCGCCCGGGCCAGTCCGATGGACAGCTCCGGCACCGCCCACTCCGACACGGGTCCGAGCAGCTCCGGCCGCGACCGCCACCGCTCCGCGCTCATCGCACCCGGCACGCCCTGCGGCCGGTCCAGCTCCACCGGCCACGTCCCGGCGAACTCCGCCAGCGCGCGCGACCGCAGCGCCACCTGCCGGGCGATCTCCCGGTCGGCCGCCTGCACCGCGGCGAGCGGACCCGACGCCAGGTCGGTCTGCGGCGCGAACACCGTGGTCGTCGCGGGAGCGGTCACGTGATCGATCATACGTTCGATGACGACAGCTCGCGTCGAGCCTGTGGACAGGTCCACGCAGTTCAGCCCCCCTGTGGACGGAGGGCTCGGCACGGGACGTCGTCCAGTCGGTACGGTTTGCCCGACATGCCGCGGGAGGTGCCCGCCGGCCGGACCGTGGAGACGCCGTGACCGATACCGCCTCCGCACCCGCGGACGCGGGCCTGCTGGGCGAGGCGCTCGACGCCGTCCCCGACGGCGTGGCTGTCTTCGACGGCGACTGGTCGATCGTCTACGTCAACGGGGCCGCGGCGGAGCTGCTCGGCCGCGACCGCGCCGACCTGCTCGGGCGCAACATCTGGATCGCCCTGCCGGAGCTCGGCGGCACGATCTTCCACAGCTTCCTGCTGCACGCGCGCAGCGTGGGGGAGCGGGTCACCTGGCACGGCTACTACGCGCCCGGCGGGCGCTGGCTGAGCGCGACCGCCGTGCGCAGCGGCGACCGGCTGCACGTCAGCTTCCGCGAGCCGGCCGACCGGCATCTGGAGGCCGCCGCACCGGTGGAGAGCCCCGTCGTCGCCGACGTCGACGCCGACCGGCTGCGCTATCTCGCCGAGGTCAGCGAGTCGATGATCAGCACGCTCGACACCGACGAGACTCTCGACCGGCTCCTCGACCTGATCGTCCCGCGCCTGTGCGACTGGGCCGTCGCAGCGCTGATCGGCGAGGACCGGCGGCCCGTCGAGAGCGCCCGGCGCCACCGCGACCCGGAGATGGTCGGCTACCTCGACACCTACCTCGACCGGCCGGAGCAGGGCGGCAACGAGGACAGCCCCATGGCCGCCGCGTTCTACACGGGCGAGCCGATCAGCGTGCACCCCATCCCGGCGGAGCTGGTCGAGCCGCAGCTGACCACCGACGAGGTCCGCACGGCCTGGCAGCGCCTGGACTCGGACTCGTTCACCATCGTCCCGCTGCGCGCCCGCGGCGAGACCTTCGGCGGCATCGCGCTGATGAACACCCGGGCGCGGGGGCCGCACAGCGAGATGGAGATCGCCACCGCGGTCGAGGTGGCCCGCCGGGCCGGGCTGGCCCTGGACAACGCCCGCCTCTACGGCCGCCAGCTCAAGGTGGCCGAGACCCTGCAGCGCAGCCTGCTCACCCCGCCGCCGCAGCCCGACGACCTAGAGATCGCCGTCCGCTACCAGCCGGCGGCGAGCAACATGCACGTCGGCGGCGACTGGTACGACGCGTTCCAGCAAGCCGACGGCGCCACCCTGCTCGTCATCGGCGACGTCGTCGGCCACAACGTCGACGCCGCCGCGGCGATGGGGCAGATCCGCAGCATCGTGCGCGGCATCGCCTTCGACCGCCAGGAGTCGCCCGCGCGGGTGCTCACCCGGGTCGACGACGCGCTCGGCGGCCTGCGGATCGGCACGCTCGCCACCGCGCTGATCGCCCGGATCGAGCAGTCGCCGGAGGAGGAGGGGACGGGCCTGCGCATGCTGCGCTGGTCGTCGGCCGGGCACCTGCCCCCGCTGGTGCGCCACGCCGACGGCGCCGTCGAGATGCTGACGTCGGCCCCCGAGGCGCTGCTCGGCACCGACGTCCCGCAGGACCGCACCGACCACGTCGCCCGGCTGCTCCCCGGCGACACCCTCGTCTTCTACACCGACGGCCTCGTCGAGCAGGGGCGGACGACGATCGACGACGGGCTCGACCGCCTCGTCCGGCTGCTCGCCGAGGTGGGCGGGCTCGGCGTCGACGCGCTGTGCGACGCGCTGCTCGACCGGATCGTCGCCCGGCGGTCGGAGGACGACGTCGCGATCGTGGCCGTCCGCTGCCACCCGCAGGCCGGGCCCGGGGACTAGATTCGGTCCGAGACGTTCCGCGGGAGGTCGGCCATGGACGAGCGGCGACCCGAACTCAGGATCTCCGACCGCGACCGCCACGCGGCCGCCGAGAGGCTGCGGCTGGCGCTCGGCGAGGGCCGGCTGGACCTCCTGGAGTACGAGGACCGGCTGACCCGGGCGTACGCCGCCGTCACCCGTGCCGACCTCGAGCCGCTGTTCGCCGACCTGCCGCCCGCCGACGAGATGTCCGCGCCGCCGTCCCCCGCCCTGGCGTCCCGCCCCGCGCCGAAGGTCGCCCGCCTGCCCCTGGCGCTCAAGGTGCTCTGGACGGTCTGGCTGGCCGTCGTGTCGATCAACCTCACCGTGTGGGTGCTGGTCAGCGTCGACGGCGAGCCGGACTACTTCTGGCCGATGTGGCTGCTCGTGCCCGGCGCCGCCCTGTTCGGCGTCTCCGCCGCGGTCCTCGGGATGCGGCGCCCGCCGTCCGGCGGAGCCACGTGAGCTGCGCCACCGCGGCGGTGTAGACATCGGGGGTGGTCGCATCCCTCCACCCCCGCGTCACCGAGGGCACGGTGCTCCGCTCGGGCCTCGACCCCGGCGACGAGCAGTACCGGGTCAACCGGGCGGCGTCCCTGGCCCTGCTCGCGCAGCTGGACGAGCAGCTCGACCTGGCCCGCGCCGGCGGCGGGGAGCGCTACGCGGCCCGGCACCGCGCGCGCGGGAAGCTGCTGGCCCGCGAGCGGGTGGAGCTGCTGCTCGACCGCGACTCGGCGTTCCTCGAGCTCTCCCCGCTGGCCGCCTGGGGCACCGACTTCACCGTCGGCGCCAGCCTGGTCACCGGCATCGGCGTGGTCTCCGGCGTCGAGTGCGTGGTGATCGCGCACGACCCCACCGTCCGCGGCGGCGCGATGAACCCCTGGTCGCTGAAGAAGTCGCTGCGCGCGCTGGAGATCGCCCGGCGCAACCGGCTGCCGGTGGTCAACCTCGTCGAGTCCGGCGGCGCCGACCTGCCCACGCAGGCGGAGATCTTCGTGCCGGGCGGCAAGGTGTTCCACGACCTCACCGAGCTCTCGGCGATGGGCATCCCGACGATCGCGCTGGTCTTCGGCAACTCCACGGCGGGGGGTGCGTACCTGCCGGGCATGTGCGACCACGCCGTGCTGGTCGACGGCGGGGCCAAGGTGTTCCTCGGCGGGCCGCCGCTGGTCAAGATGGCCACCGGCGAGGACGCCGACGAGGAGGAGCTCGGCGGCGCCCGCATGCACGCCCGCGTCTCGGGTCTGGCCGACCACTTCGCCGTCGACGAGCGCGACGCGATCCGGATCGGGCGGCGGATCGTCAGCGAGCTCAACTGGCGCAAGCTCGGCCCGGGACCGTCCCTGCCGACCGACGAGCCCCTCTACGACCCCGACGAGCTGCTCGGCATCGCCCCGGCCGACCTGCGGGTGCCGTTCGACCCGCGCGAGGTGCTCGCCCGCGTCGTGGACGGCTCCCGCTTCGGCGAGTACAAGGCCGAGTACGGCACCAGCCTGGTCACCGGCTGGGCGTCGGTGCACGGCTTCCCGGTCGGCGTCCTGGCCAACGCCCGCGGCGTGCTGTTCGGCCCGGAGGCGCAGAAGGCCACCGAGTTCATCCAGCTCGCCAACGCCGCCGACACCCCGCTGCTCTTCCTGCAGAACACCACCGGCTACATGGTCGGCAAGGAGTACGAGCAGCGGGGGATCATCAAGGACGGCGCCAAGATGATCAACGCCGTCAGCAACAGCACGGTCCCGCACCTCACCGTGAACCTCGCGGCCAGCTTCGGCGCCGGCAACTACGGCATGAGCGGCCGGGCGTTCGACCCGCGCTTCGCCTTCGCCTGGCCGGGCGCCAAGCTCGCCGTCATGGGCGCGGCGCAGCTGGCCGGGGTGCTCTCGATCGTCGGCCGGGCCGCGGCCGCGGCGTCGGGCAAGGAGTTCGACGAGGCCGCCGACGCGGCCCGGCGACGGGCGATCGAGGCGCAGATCGAGGCCGAGGCGCACGCCTTCGCCGTCACCGGCCGGCTGTACGACGACGGGCTGCTCGACCCGCGGGACACCCGGACCGCGCTCGGCATCGCGCTGTCGGCCGCGCACTCCGGACCGATCGAGGGGCGCCGCGGCTACGGCGTCTTCCGGATGTGAGGCGCGCGTGATCAGGAAGCTGCTCATCGCCAACCGCGGCGAGATCGCCCTGCGGATCACCCGCACCGCGCGGGAGATGGACATCGCCACGGTGGCCGTCTTCTCCGACCCCGACGCCGGCGCGCCGTTCGTGGCCGCCGCCGACGAGGCCGTGCGGCTGCCCGGCGCGACCCCGGCGGAGACCTACCTGCGCGGCGACCTGCTCCTCGCGGCGGCGCGGGCCACCGGCGCCGACGCCGTCCACCCCGGGTACGGGTTCCTCTCGGAGAACGCCGGCTTCGCCCGCGCGTGCGCCGACGCGGGGCTGGTCTTCGTCGGCCCCTCGCCCGAGGCGATCGGGGCGATGGGGTCCAAGACGGCGGCCAAGGAGCGGGTGGCCGCCGCCGGGGTCCCCACGCTGCCCGGCGCGGTCATCGGCGCCCGCGGGGAGCTGAACGAGGCCGCGCTCGCCCGCGCCGGCGAGGGGATCGGCTACCCGCTGCTGGTCAAGGCGGCGTTCGGCGGCGGCGGCCGGGGCATGCGGATCGTCCGGGAGGGCGACGAGCTGGCCGAGGCGGTGGCCGCGGCCCGGCGGGAGGCGGCGTCGGCGTTCGGCGACGGAACGGTCTTCCTCGAGCGCTTCGTCGAGCGGCCGCGGCACGTCGAGGTCCAGGTCGTCGGCGACACCCACGGCACCGTCGTCCACCTCTTCGAGCGCGAGTGCTCGATCCAGCGGCGGTACCAGAAGATCGTCGAGGAGTCGCCGTCGCCGGCGGTGACCCCGGAGCTGCGCGCCGAGCTCGGCGCCGCCGCCGTCGCCGCGGCCAAGGCGATCGACTACGTCGGCGCCGGCACCGTCGAGTTCGTGCTCGACCGGGCGGGGCGGTTCTTCTTCCTCGAGGTCAACACCCGGCTGCAGGTCGAGCACCCGGTCACCGAGCTGGTCACGGGCCTCGACCTGGTGCGGGTGCAGCTGCAGGTGGCCGACGGCGAACCGCTGCCCCCCGAGGTCACCGGAGCCTCGCTCACCGGGCACGCGGTCGAGGCGCGGCTCTACGCCGAGGACGTCGCGGCCGGCTTCCTGCCCGCCACCGGCACGGTGCACCGGTTCCGCGTGCCTCAGCTGCCCGGCCTGCGGGTCGACGCCGGGGTCGCCGACGGGTCGGTGGTCGGCGTCCACTACGACCCGATGCTGGCCAAGGTGATCGCGCACGGCCCCACCCGCGACGCCGCCTGCCGCACGCTGGCCCGCGCGCTGGCCGGGGCGCGCGTGCACGGCGTGACCACCAACCGCGACCTGCTCGTCGGGCTGCTGCGCGAGGACGAGTTCCGCCGCGGCGAGATCGACACCGGCTACCTGGAGCGGCACGACCCGGTCGAGCTGGGGCGGTCCGGGGACGAGCGGCTCGCCCTCCGGGTGCACGCCCTGGCCGCCGCGCTCGCCGGCGCGGCCGGGCGCCGGGCGGCCGCGGGCGTGCAGGCGGCGGTGCCCAGCGGCTGGCGCAACGTGCCGTCGGCCGACCAGACGACGACCTTCGCGCTGGACGGCGCCGTCGTCGACGTGGCGTACCGCTCCACCCGCGACGGGGTGCGGGCCGCGGTCGACGGCGAGCGGCTGGACGTCGTCGTCGACGCGGCCTCGCCGGACGCCGTGACGCTGACGGTCGACGGGGTCCGGCGGACCGTCGAGGTGCACCGGGTCGCCGACGACCACTTCTGCGACAGCTCGCTCGGCGCCACCTGGCTGACCGAGGTCGAGCGCTTCCCCGAGCCGGAGGCCGAGGAGCAGGCGGGCTCGCTGCTCGCCCCGATGCCCGGCACGGTCGTGCGGGTGGAGGTCGGCGTCGGGGACCCGGTGCGGGCGGGCGCGGTGGTCGTCGTCCTGGAGGCGATGAAGATGGAGCACCCGGTGCGCGCGGCGCACGACGGCGTGGTGACGGCGCTGCCGGCGACGGTCGGCGCGACCGTCGACACCGGCGCGGTGCTCGCGGTGGTGGGGGAGGAGGCGTGAGCGTCGACATGGCGGCGCTCACCGCCGACCTCGCCGCGGAGTCCGCCGAGCTCTACGAGGTGCTGTCGGTGCTCGCCGAGCCCGACTGGGCGCGCGACACCCCGGCGGCCGGCTGGACCGTGCGCGACCAGGTCACCCACCTGGCCTTCTTCGACGAGGCGGCGGTGCGCGCGGCCACCGAGCCCGAGGCGTTCGCCGCCGAGGTGGCGGCGCTCGCCGAGCAGGACCCCGACCGGGTGGCCGAGCGCTACCGCGGGCTGTCCGGCGCCGAGGCGTTCGCCTGGCTGCAGCAGGCCCGCCGCGCCTACCTCGACGTCTTCGCCGCGCTCGACGGCGGCACCAAGCTGCCCTGGTACGGCCCCCCGATGAGCGCCGCGTCGTCGGTGACCGCCCGCCTCATGGAGACCTGGGCGCACGGCCAGGACGTGCACGACGCCCTCGGGCTGGTCCGCCGGCCGACCGCGCGGCTGCGGCACGTGGCCCACCTCGGCGTCCGCACCCTGGGCTGGAGCTTCGCCGTCCGCGGGCTGCCGGCGCCCGGGGCGCCGGTGCGGGTGGAGCTGACCGGTCCGGACGGCGAGCCGTGGACGTGGGGCCCGGACGACGCCGCCGACCGCGTCACCGGCCCGGCCGAGGACTTCTGCCTGCTCGTCGTGCAGCGCCGCCACCGGGGACAGACCGCGCTCGTCGCCGAGGGGCCGGTGGCCGACCGGTGGCTGGACGTCGCGCAGGCGTTCGCCGGGCCGCCCGGCCCCGGCCGTGCTCCGGAGGCCGGCGGATGAGCCCGCCCACCGGCCCGCCGCACCTCGCCCCGCGCAGGCCGGTGCGCATCGCGAACTGCTCGGGTTTCTACGGCGACCGGCTCTCGGCGGCGCGGGAGATGGTCGAGGGCGGCCCGATCGACGTCCTCACCGGTGACTACCTGGCCGAGCTGACCATGCTCATCCTCTGGAAGGCCCGCCGGAAGGACCCGACCGCCGGCTACGCGCGCACGTTCCTCGCCCAGCTCGAGCAGGTGCTCGGCACCTGCTTCGAGCGGGGCGTCAAGATCGTGACCAACGCCGGCGGGCTCCACCCGCTCGGGCTCGCCGAAGCGGTCGGCGACCTCGCCGCCCGGCTGGGCGTACCGGCGCGGGTCGCCGCGGTCACCGGCGACGACCTGCTCGACCGGCTGCCGGAGCTCCAGGCGGCCGGGGTCGACCTGGCCCACCTCGACACCGGCGAGAAGCTGGCGGACTCGGGGCTGCGCCCGCTCACCGCCAACGCCTACCTGGGCGGGTGGGGGATCGCCGAGGCGCTGGCCGCCGACGCCGACGTCGTCGTCTGCCCGCGGGTCACCGACGCCTCGCTCGTCGTCGGCCCGGCCGCCTGGTGGCACGGCTGGCGGCGGACCGACTGGGACGCGCTGGCCGGCGCGGTCGCCGCCGGGCACGTGGTCGAGTGCGGCCCGCAGGCCACCGGCGGCAACTACGCCTTCCTCGACGAGATCCGCGACCGCCGCGCGCCGGGCTTCCCGATCGCCGAGGTCGCCGCCGACGGGAGCAGCGTGATCACCAAGCACCCGGACACCGGCGGGCTGGTCTCGGTGGGCACGGTCACCGCGCAGCTGCTCTACGAGATCGCCGAGCCGGCCTACGCCAACCCCGACGTCGTCGCGCACTTCGACACCGTGGCGCTCACCCAGGAGGCGCCCGACCGGGTGCGGATCAGCGGCACCCGCGGCAGCCCGCCGCCGGACACGCTCAAGGTCGCGCTCAACGCCCTCGGCGGCTACCGCAACACCATGACGCTGGTGCTCACCGGCCTGGACGTCGAGGAGAAGGCCGCCTGGGCCGAGCAGCTGCTGTTCGACCAGCTGGGCGGCCGCGGGGCGTTCGCGGAGACCGACGTCCGGCTGCTGCGCTTCGACGTCCCGGACGCCCCGACCAACGAGCAGGCCACCGCGCACCTGCGGATCACGGTCAAGGACGCCGACGCCGAGAAGGTCGGCCGCCGGTTCTCCGACGCGGCCGTCGGGCTGGCGCTGGGCGGCTACGCCGGCTTCCACGCCACCTCGCCGCCGACGCCGGAGAGCGCCTACGGCGTGTACTGGCCGGCGCTGGTGCCCGCCGACGCCGTCGCGCACGCCGTCCACCTGCCGGACGGGACGCGGCAGACGATCCCGCACCCGCCGACCTGGCCGGTGGCCCCGCCGGCCGAGCCGGCACCGCCGCCGGCGGCGCCGGCCGGGCCGACCGAACGGGTGCCGCTGGGCCGGATCGCCGGCGCGCGGTCGGGGGACAAGGGCGGCAACGCCAACGTCGGGTTCTGGGTGCGGGACGACGACGCCTACGCCTGGCTGGCCGCCGAGATCACGCCGCAGCGGATCAGGGAGCTGCTCACCGAGGCGGCCGACCTGGAGGTCCGCGTCTTCCCGCTCCCGAACCTGCGCGCGGTCAACGTCGTGGTCGTCGGGCTGCTGGGGGAGGGCGTCGCGTCGAGCACCCGGCCCGACGCGCAGGCGAAGGGGCTGGGGGAGTACCTGCGCTCGCGGCTGGTCGACGTGCCGGCCGCGCTGCTCCGGTCAGGCTGAGCGCGCGGCCTGCTGCTCGGCGAGCTGCTCGCGCACCTTGTCCATGTCGAGGCTGCGCACGCCGGCGATCAGCTGCTCGAGGGCGGGCGCGGGCAGGGCGCCGGCCTGGTTGAAGACGAGGATGCCGTCGCGGAACGCCATGAGGGTCGGGATCGAGCGGATGCCGGCCGCGGCCGACAGGCCCTGCTCGGCCTCGGTGTCGACCTTGGCGAACACGATGTCGGAGTGCTGCTCCGAGGCGGCCTCGAAGACGGGGGAGAACGCGCGGCACGGCCCGCACCAGGCGGCCCAGAAGTCGACCAGGACGATGCCGTTGCCGGTGACCGTCTGCTCGAAGGAGTCGGCGGTCAGCGCTGTGGTGGTCATGGCGGGTGCAACCGCCGGCGGGCCCGGGGTAGTCCCGGGCCCGCCGGCCGGCTCACCCGGCCAGCACGGCGGCCAGCCGCCGCACGGCCGCGGACTCGGCGTCGACGATCCCGGCGACGTGCTCGCTCATCGAGGCCAGGACGACGGCGACCCGCTCCGGCGACAGCGGCGGCTCGGCGTCGTGCTCGTCCCGCAGCCGCCACAGCTCCTCGGCCGCCGCGGCCCGCTCGGCGGCGGCCGCGTCGCCCTCGGCGACCGCGCCGGTCACCGTGGCCGTCAGCTCGCGCAGCCGGACGAGCGCCGGCACGTCGGCGGGCAGGGCCGCCTCGGCGAGGGCGTGCCAGCGCTCGGCGATCTCCCGCCAGCCCGGCGCCTCGGCGGCCAGCGCCGGCTCGCCGAGCAGCGCGGCGGCCTCCTCCAGCCCGTCGGCGAACAGCCCGCGCAGGGAGCCGCCGTCCGTGCCGGCCGGCTCGACGCCCTCCCACACGCTCGCCAGCGCCCGCAGCAGGCCGCGTCGGTCGGCGAACACCGTCGGCCACCCCTTGGCGGCACGGGGGTCGACGAGCAGCTTCGACCACTTGCGCCAGGCGGGCAGCGCGAACGACGTCGACGTCCCGCCGAGCTGGTCGACGGAGGCCTGCAGCCCGGCGCGCACCGCCGTCCGCAGCCGGTCGGCGGGGACGGCGGTGTCCCGCGAGCGGACGACGAGCGCCGCGTTCCTGTAGCTGCCCACCCGGGCACGCGCCCGGTGGAGGTCGTCGACCGCCACGGTCAGCGGGGCCAGCGTGCGGTCGTCGACGTGCACCCGGCTACCGGCGACGGCGTAGGCGACCACCGGGTGGCCGCCGTGCCCGTCGAGGAACGGCGGCAGGTTCCAGTAGCCGACGTGGAAGCGGTCGGGCCAGATGATCGCCGGATCACCCGCGGCCAGCGCCGAGGCGAGGGCCTGGGCCGCCGCGGCGGTCCCGCCGGTGCGCGACCAGGCGACGTCCAGCCCCAGCCGGTCGACCGTGGTGGCCAGCCGCCGGTCGAAGTACTGCCAGGAGTGGGTGAAGCCCAGCGTGACGACGCGGCTGTCGTCGTGGGCGAACTCCCACAGGATGTAGCCGGCGCCGAGCCCGCCACCGGCGACCACGAGGAGGGGCTCGGTCAGCGGCCCGTCGGGCCCGGTCACCCCGCGGTGCGCGAGCACGTTGGTCAGCGCGGCGGTGCCGGGGTCGGTGCCGCCGCGCAGCGCCCACCCGCGGTCCACGACGGGGCCGTGGTCGGCGGTGCCGACGACGTGGGCGCGGGCGACGGCGTAGCGCTCGCCGGTGCGGGCCATCCGCGCGCGGACGCGCGCCTTGAGCTGCTTGGCGACGGTCATGGTCGGACCTTCCCGGCTGCACGCGCGGCCGGACGGCTCCACGCACCGCCCGCCGCCGCAGCCGAGCAGTTCCGGACACGTCGGGGACGACCAGCGCCTCGAGGCTCCCGGAGTCCCCTTTGCCCCGCGGTGCCGGCCCGCGTGGAGAGCCGGTCTGGGGTTGGGCGTGAGGCCCGCCGCCCGGGAGCTTATCGAGCCGGGAGGACCGGCCGGTAGCGTCCGCGCCGTGGCCGCCCGCGAGCTCGTCGTCCTGGGGACGGCGAGCCAGGCGCCGACGCGCACCCGCAACCACAACGGCTACTTCCTGCGCTGGGACGGCGAGGGGTTCCTGTTCGACCCGGGGGAGGGGACGCAGCGGCAGATGCTCCTGGCCGGCGTGCCCAGCTCGGCGGTCACGCGGCTGTGCCTGAGCCACTTCCACGGCGACCACTGCCTGGGTGTGCCCGGCGTGGTGCAGCGGCTCTCCCTCGACGGCGTGGCGCACCCGGTCGTCGCGCACTACCCGGCGAGCGGGCGGGTGTTCTTCGACCGGCTGCGGCACGCCTCGGTGTTCCACGAGCGGGCCGAGCTGCGCGAGGAACCGCTCACGGTCGACGGGCCGGTCGCCACGGGGGCGTTCGGCACGCTGGAGGTCCGCCGGCTCGACCACCTCGTCGAGTCGTTCGGGTACCGGCTGGTGGAGCCCGACGGCCGGCGGATGCTGCCCGGCGAGCTGGCCCGGTACGGCATCGCCGGGCCGGACGTCGGCCGGCTGCAGCGGGAGGGTTCCCTCGACACCGGCGGCCGCACGGTGCGGGTCGGGGACGTGAGCGTGCCCCGGCCGGGGCAGCGGTTCGCCTTCGTGATGGACACCCGGCTCTGCGACGGGGTGTACGCCCTGGCCGAGGGGGTCGACCTGCTGGTGGTCGAGGCCACGTTCCTCGCCCAGGACGCCGCGCTGGCCGACCGGTACGGCCACCTCACCGCCCGCCAGGCCGGGGCCGTGGCCCGGGAGAGCGGCGTGCGGCTGCTGGTGCTCAGCCACTTCTCCCAGCGCTACCCCGACCCCGCGCGGTTCCGCGAGGAGGCCGCCGCTGAGTTCGCAGGCGAGATCGTCGTCGCCGCCGACCTCGACCGGGTCGCCGTCCCGCCGCGCCGCTGAGGGTCGCCCCCCGCCGGTCGGGTCGACGACCCGATCAGACCTCCAGCCGGCCGCGCTGGCCCAGCGCGAACAGCAGGGCCAGCGCGGGGACGACGACCACCAGGGCCGCCGCCGCGACGACGGTCAGCGCCCACAGGGTGGCCGCCGGCGCCGCGGCGGCGTCGACGGTCAGGTGCGTGCCCAGCAGGTACGGGTACTGCGCCGCGCCCCATCCGGCGACGACGGCGGCGACGGCGGTGACCGCGAGGGCCTGCAGCAGCCGGGGCGCGGCCCGCCGCAGGAGCAGCAGCGCGGCCAGGCCGGCGACGCCGGAGACCACCACGAGCGGGAGGCCGGGACCGAGCAGGCGGTCGAACAGGTGGGGTGCGTCGGCGGCCAGCACGGCGATCCCGGCCACGGCCACCGCCCCGGCGACGGCGGCCGCGAGCAGCGCCCGGCGGCGGAACCACGCCTCCAGCTCCTCCTCGCCGTGGCGTCGCGCCTCGGCGGTGAGGAACACGGCGGCCAGGTAGGCGCACGCGAGCA
The DNA here is from genome assembly GCF_054050275.1 of Geodermatophilus sp. SYSU D00691. Taxonomy (NCBI): domain Bacteria; kingdom Bacillati; phylum Actinomycetota; class Actinomycetes; order Geodermatophilales; family Geodermatophilaceae; genus Geodermatophilus; species Geodermatophilus sp. SYSU D00691. Next base: position 87,986 of record NZ_JBJGYZ010000002.1, on the reverse strand, counting down.
CCGCGAGGACACCGCCGAGCAGCCCGGTCAGGTTGAGCCAGCTGTCCAGCGGGTCGCCGTAGCCCTCGCCCGGTACCCGCCCCGAGGCGATGCCACCGGCGACCGTGCCGAGGAAGAACGGCGTCACCACCGACGAGGCCGCGAACGCCGCGCCGGTGACCCGCTGCTGGTCGGTGCGGACCATGACCTTGCGGAAGGCGAAGCCCGACCCGCGCAGGACGATGCCCAGCGCGGCCAGCCCGAGCGGCACGTACAGCGTCGTCGTGATCGCTGCAAACGCCTGCGGGAAGCCGGTCCAGAGCATGACCAGCACGAAGACCAGCCAGACGTGGTTGGCCTCCCACACCGGCGCCAGGGAGACGTCGACCAGGTGCCGGGGACGCCGTCCGCGCTCCGCACCGCCGGCCGTCAGGTCCCAGAAACCCGCACCGAAGTCCGCCCCGCCCAGGACGGCGTAGGCCAGCACGCCGGTGAACAGCACCGCCGCGGCGAACGTGCTCAAGCCGAGGCCTCCTCCGCGCTGCTCTCCCTCGCCCGGGACGGCCCGTAGGGCACGTCGTCCGGCTCCCCTCCGGCCGCGGCGGACCAGCGGCGGCGCAGCAGGCGCAGGGCGAGGAAGGTGCCGAACGCCACGGCCGCGTACAGCGCCACGGTGGCGGCGAAGAACAGCCAGACGTTGCCCGACCGGGTCACCGCGTCCTCGGTGCGCAGCACGCTCACGACGGTCCAGGGCTGGCGGCCGACCTCGGTGACGATCCAGCCGGCCTCGAGCGCGACGAGGGCCAGGACGCCGGAGACCGCGGTGGCGCGGAGGAACCACCGGCTCCGGGGCATCCGCTTGCGCCGCCACCAGGCCAGCGCCCACCAGAGCGCGAGCCCCAGGAGCAGGAAGCCGATGCCCACCATGACGTCGAAGGCCAGGTGCACCGTCGTCACGATCCGGTCGGGCGGACGGGCATCCGCGGGGATCTCGTCGAGCCCGAGGATCCGGGTGCCCGGGCTCTCACCGGCCAGGATGGAGGCGCCCCAGGGGATCTCCACGGCGTAGCGCGGTTCGCCGTCGACCATGATCCCGCCGAGGAGCAGCGGCACGTGCGTGTCCGTCGTCGGCACCATCTCCAGGGCCGCGAACTTGGCCGGCTGCTCCTGGAAGACCTCCCGGGCGGCGAGGTCGCCGACCAGGACCTGCAGCGGCGCGCAGATCGCGGCCACGGTGAAGGGGATGGCCAGACCGAGCCGGTGGTGCCGGTCGGCCCGGCCGCGCAGCATGCCGACGGCGTACACGCCGGCGACGGTGAACCCGGCGACCATGTAGGCGGCCAGCAGCATGTGCACCGCCTCGTGCCAGAACGCGCCGTTGAAGAAGACCTCCAGCGGCCGGACGTCGACCACCTCGCCGTCCCGGACGTCGAACCCGGCGGGCTGGTTCATCCAGCCGTTGGCGGCCACCACCGACGCCGTCCCGCCGATCCCGGCCAGCACGATCGGCACGCCCGACCAGAAGTGCGGCCACGGCCGCATCCGCTTCCAGCCGTAGAGGTAGATCGCGACGAAGATGGCCTCGACGAAGAAGAACAGGCCCTCGACGGCGAACGGGATCCCGAAGGCGGCGCCGTAGGTCCCCATGAGCCCGGGCCAGAGGAGACCGAGCTCGAACGAGAGCACCGTGCCGGAGACCGCGCCCACCGCGAACAGTACGCCGGCGACCTGCGACCAGCGCCGCGCGAGCTCGAGGGCGACCGCGTCGTCGCGGCGCAGCCCGCGGAAGTTCGCGATCAGCATCAGGGCGGTGAAGGCGACGCCGAACGGCACGAGGACGATGTGGAAGCCGAGGGTGAACGCCATCATCTGGCGGGCGGGCAGCAGCTGCTCGGGATCGGCGGCGGCCAGCAGCTCGCCTGCCGCCATCAGGTCCGGCACCGTCGGTCACCCCCGGGCGGGTGGACGCGTGGGCCTCCGCTGCTGCTGGGCGCGGCCGGCCCGAGCGTAGCCGGAGGCCGCCCGACGCGCGGGTCAGCCGGGGCGCAGACCCGGGCGGACCAGCAGCCGGACGACGTCCTGCCAGACGACGTCGGACACCACGCCCTGCACGGCGGACGGCGCCGGCGGCCGGTGGGCCAGCACGAGCCCGCTCGCGGCGTCCGGGTCGAACGGGGATCTGCGCAGTTCGTCGTCCACGGGGCCGACGCCGCCGCGCCTCCCAGGTGCCGGGGCGACCGCCGGCTGTGGAACGGCTGTCAGTTCTGCGCCGCCGGAGTGGCCTCCCGCTCGGCCTCCGTCGTCGCCCGCCAGCGGGAGTGCCGGTAGCCGTAGCCGAAGTAGACGAAGAAGCCCAGGGCCATCCAGGCGAGGAAGCGCAGCCAGGTCTCGAGCTCCAGGTTGGCCATCAGGTAGAAGCAGGCCAGCGCCGACAGCCAGGGCAGCCAGGGGGAGAACGGCACGCGGAAGGCGCGCTTCAGCTCGGGCCGGGTCTTGCGCAGCCGCGGGACGGCGAGGGAGACCAGCAGGAAGGCGAACAGGGTGCCGATGCTGACCAGGTTGGCCAGCTCCTCCAGCGGCACGAACGCGGCCATGACCAGGACGACGGCCGCGTACATCAGCGTCATCCGCACCGGGGTGCCGGTGCGCGGGCTGACCTTGGCGATCGACATGGGCAGCAGCCCGTCGCGACCCATGGCGAAGCCGATCCGGCTGACCGTGACCAGGTCGACCAGGATCACCGAGGTGAGACCCGCGACCGCGGCCAGCGAGATCAGCGCCGAGGCCCAGCCGAGCCCGTTCTGGGCGAACGCGTCGGCGATCGGCGCGCCCTCGTCGATGTCGGTGTAGTTCACCATCCCGACGACGACGAACGAGACGCCGACGTAGAGCGCGGTCGACAGCGCGAGGGTGCCGAGGAGGCCCAGCGGGAGGTCGCGGCCGGGGCGGCGGGTCTCCTCGGAGAGGTTCGCGACGGCCTCGAAGCCGGTGTAGGAGAAGAAGACGACGGCCGCCGCGGTGAGCAGGCCGCCGATCCCGAAGACCGCCGGGTCCAGGCCGAGCGCCCAGCCGATGAGCGGCTGCTGCAGGCCGCTGGCGCCCGCGCTGCCCTCCGACGGGGGGATGAACGGGGTGAGGTTGGCGCCGGTGACGAACCAGGCGCCGGCGACGATGACGAAGACGCAGATGGCGACCTTGACGATGACCAGGGCGCCGGTGACGCGGGCCGACTCGCGGATGCCGAGCACGGCCACGACGGTCAGCACGACCACGATGAGCACCGCGCCGACGTTGACCACCGAGTCCTCGCCGAACAGCGACGGCGGCAGGTCCAGCAGGTTGCCCACGTAGCCCGACCACCCGCGGGCGACGACGGCGGCGCCGAGGGCGAACTCCAGGAAGAGGTCCCAGCCGATGATCCAGGCGAGCAGCTCGCCGGCGGTGGCGAAGGCGTAGGAGTAGGCGCTGCCCGCCGTCGGCACGGAGGAGGCCAGCTCGGCGTAGCAGAGGGCGGCCAGGACGGCGACGACGCCGGCGACGACGAAGGAGATCACCACCGCGGGCCCGGCGGTGTTCTTCGCCTGGACGCCGGTGAGGGTGAAGATGCCGGTGCCGATCACGACGCCGATGCCGAAGGCGACGAGGTGCCGGGCGGAGAGGTGCTTCCGCAGTTTCCCGACGCCGGTGGCCTCGCCCTCGGTCTCCCCGATGTGCTCGACCGGCTTCGTCCGGAACACGTGCATGGCCACGAGGGGCCCCCGTACCCCTGCGGACTGACCTGTCACACGTGCGGCCGGACGGGGCACCCTGGAGGGGTGTTCGACGTCGACTGGATGGGGCTGCTCACCCGCGAGGTGCTGCGCGAGCGGGTGCCGGCGCTGGTCGCCGAGGCGTGCGCCTGGAGCGTGGGCCTGTCCGACCAGCCGCACCACCTGCGCCACCGCGGCCGGCTGGTGGCCACCGGCACGACCATCGGCGTGCGCGCGGCCAACGGCCAGCCGCTGTCGGGGGAGGAGGACGGCCGGCTCGAGCTCGGGGACGCGCGGCCGGGCAGCTTCGCCGACGTGCTCAACGCGGTGACGGCGGACGGCGGCACCTACGCCGACCGGCTCGACCGCGAGGTGCTCGACCCGTTCGTGCTGCAGACCTGCGTGCTCGCCGCCGAGCGGGCCCGCGAGACGCGGCAGCGGGCGTGGGCGGAGCTGCTCGACGAGCTCGGTGAGGACGGCGGGGACCTCGGCGACGTCGTCCGGGCGGGCGACTGGGAGACGCCGCTGCGGGCCGAGGCCGAACTCCTGCTGCTCGCCGCGCTGGGCGACGTGCCGCTGGCCGAGGTGGAGGCGGAGGGGCTGCCGCTGTCCGTCGTGCGCGCCGCCGAGCGGGCGACCCGGGGCGCGGTCCCCGCCCCCGAGCCGGAGCCGGCCGACCTCGGCGCCGCGCGGATCCTCGCCGACGCGGCGCTGCGCGGCTCCGGGCTGCCGCTGCCCGTGCCGCCCGGCGAGGCCGGCCGCCTGCTGGAGCTGCTGCTCACCGAGGGGCTGGAGCCGGAGGAGATCCCGCCGCTGCTCGCCGAGCTGCCGGTGGACGCCGCGACCGCCGTCCAGGTGGCCGCCATGCTCGCCGCCGCCGGCGACGACCCCTACGCCTGACCCGGTCACAGCGTCGACCCGGGACGGAGGAGCCAGATGTCCACGTCGATGCCGCCCTTCGCGGTGCAGTCCGGCGAAGGCAGAGTGCTGGAAACGCCCACGGGTGACCAGGCCACCATCAAGGCCGACACCAGGGCGACCAGCGGCTCACTGACGGTGATCGAGCTCCTGATCGCGCCCGGCTCAGGGCCGGCGACGCACAGCCATCTCCGCGAGGACGAGCTGTGGTACGTGCTCGAGGGGACCTTCCGGTTCCGAGCGGGTGACGCCATGCTCCGGGCATCGACGGGCGGCATGGCTTTCGGCCCGCGCGGCACACCGCACTCGTTCCAGAACATCGGCGACGCGCCCGGGCGCCTGTTGGTCGTCACCACGCCATCGGGTCTGGAGCGGTTCTTCGAGCAGTCGGCCGAGCTCCTGCCCGTCCCGGTGGACCCGGAACGGCTCGCCGCCGTGGGACGGGCCAACGGGATCGAGTTCGTCGGCCCACCGGTCGGTGTGACCCACCCGCTCCAGCAGTAGCCCGGAGGCCCCGACTGGAGCGGCACCCGTCCACCGCGACGCCCTCCTGCGCATCGATGCGGTGACCAGGCAGTGAGATGCCGTGCGCATGAGCGCGATGACCCGGTGTGGTCGTGCGACCTGGTACCGCCGCCTCCTACCGCTGCTTGAGCGGCTCGATGTCGAAGGCGGCGATCCGCTCGGGGTCGGCGATGAGCTCGATCGCGGTCACCCGGCCGTCCTCGACGGTGAAGGCGAAGACCACCTTGGTCTCGCCCAGGTGCGACCAGACCCAGCCCGGGACGCCGTCGACGAGCACGAGGCGGGCGGCGCGCGCCCGGCCGGAGAGGAAGCCGGCGACCCCGCGGGCGCCGCGCAGCTCGGTGACGTCGGAGCCCATCCGCACGGCCGCGGCGTCGGCGCGCAGCACCGCGTCGGGGTCGAGCAGCTCGAGCAGCGCGGAGAAGTCGCCCTCGCGCGAGGCGGTGAGGAACGCCGACACCACCTCGCGCCTGCGGGCGACGTCGTCGGCCGGCTCCGCCCCGCGCACCCGCCGCCGGGCGCGGCTGGCCAGCTGGCGGGCGGCGGCGGGGGAGCGGTCGACGATCGGGGCGATCTCGTCGAACGGCACGTCGAACAGGTCGTGCAGCACGAACGCCAGCCGCTCGGCGGGGGCGAGGGTGTCCAGGACGGCGAGCAGCGCCAGGCCGACCGAGTCGGCGAGCACCGCCTCCTCGGCCGGGTCGGGGACGGCGTGCAGGTGCCGCGGCGCGGCCTCCTCCAGCGGGTCCTCGCGGCGGGACGTGCGGCTGCGCAGCTGGTTGAGCGACACCCGGGCGACGACGGTGGTCAGCCAGCCGGCCAGGTTGTCGACCTCGCCGCTGCCGGCGCGGCTGACCCGCAGCCACGCCTCCTGGACGGCGTCCTCCGCCTCGGCGCGCGAGCCGAGCAGCCGGTGCGCGACGGCGGTCAGCCGGTCCCGCTGCTGCTCGAACTCCGCGGCGAGCAGATCGTCCTCGCTCATGTCCGTCACATCCCTCGGCCGGCGCGTGTCAGTGAGGTGAGAGCCACCGATCCGCACCACCCGAGGAGCACATCATGACCGCCGGCGTCCGAACCGTCATCTACCCCGTCGACGACCTGCCCCGCGCGAAGGGGCTGTTCGGCGTCCTCACCGGCGCCCGGCCCGTGGTCGACGCCCCCTACTACGTGCAGTTCGACGTCCAGGGCCAGTCGATCGGCCTCGACCCGCACGGGCACCGCTTCGGGCAGTCCGGCCCGGTCGCGTACTGGCACGTGGACGACGTCGCCACGGCCCTGGCCGCGCTGGTCGAGGCCGGCGCCGAGACCGTTCAGGAGCCCACCGACGTCGGCGGCGGCATGCAGATCGCCGTCGCCCGGGACGCCGAGGGCAACCTGATCGGCCTGCGCCCCGGCGCCTGAACCGGGCGCCCTCAGCGCACGGGGTGGCGGGCGAGGGCGGCGGCGAGCTCGGCGTTGCGCCGGACGAACGGCTCCCACGCCCCGCTCGACGCCTCCGGCGGCCGGGCGCCGCGCCGCTGCTCCCAGCCGCGCAGCCGCCCGCCGCGGATGCGCAGCCGGACGAGGACGTCGCCGGCCCAGCCGGTGACGTCCTCGTCGCCGCCGGCCGCGGTGACCCGCTGCGGGGCGACGACCCAGTCGACGGCGGCGAGCTCCTCCTGCAGCCGCGCGGCGGCCTCGTAGCGCTGGGCGCCGGCGGCCGCGTCCCGCCGCGCGGTGAGCTCCGCGCGCAGCGCCGCCACCGCCGACGGCTCGCGGTCGAGCACCGCCGCGATCGCCGCGGCGAGCTGCGACGGGTCGGCGCCGGCCGCGCCGCGCAGCCGCGCCATCTCCCGCTCCGAGGGGCTGAGCCCGGTGCCGGCGTAGCCGAGGGGGTGGACCCGCAGCAGCGCCGAGACCGCGAGCCGCACCTTCCGGCTGCCCAGGTACGGGCCGAAGCAGCGCGCCCCCGGGCGGGGCGGCGCGTCGTGGACGACGTGCAGGCGCGGCGCTGCGGGAGAGGCGTCCAGGCGGATGCGGACCGGCACCTCGAGGCCCCCGGGGATGCGGTTCCACCGCGGCATCGCGCGCTCGAGCAGGTTCCGCTCGGCCCAGGCCGCCTCGTGCGCGGAGTCGCAGACGAGGGCCTCGATGCGGGCGACCCGCGGCACCATGCGCCGCAGGTGCCGGCGGTCGCCGAGGTCGCCCCAGTAGGAGCCGACCCGCCGCCGCAGGTCCACGGCCCGGCCCAGGTAGAGGACCCGGCCGCCGTCGTCCCGGAAGCGGTACACACCCGGCTCGGCCGGCAGGGCGGCGACGGCGGACGGGCGCGCGCTCACCCGGCCATCGTGCACGACAGGGACTTCGGCCCCTGGGCGGTATCGGACGGAACCGTCACGGTATGGGCATGAGCTCGGACGCGGTCACGACGCCCGCGGCCGGCACGGGGCCGGCCGACGACGAGGGACTTCCCCAACCACCGGTGCTGGTGGTCCGCTGCGACCCGGTGCGCGGGGTGGTCCGCGCCCGCGGGTGGCTGGACACGGTGGGCGCCGAGGTGGTGGCGGCGCAGGTGGACGCTCTGCACCTCGCCGGCCACCGGGAGATCGCCGTCCGGCTGGCGCAGGCCGACGTGGGCGCCCGCGCCCTGCTGGGCGCCCAGGCCGCGCGGCTGGCCACCGCGGGCGTCCGGGTGCGCCTCGCCGCGGGGTCCGCCTAGTCCGCGATGCCCGCCGCCGTCACCGGCCGGTCCGGGCGCGGTAGCGCTCGGCGCGGCGGGCCGCCGCGGCGCGCTTGCGCTCGCTCTCCTCCTGCTGCCTGACCAGCGAGCGCCGGTCCCGGTGCGCCTGCGCCGTCCCGGCCGGGTAGCCGGCCTTGACCACGCGGTTCTCGATCACCTCGGTCATGTAGGCCAGCGAGTAGATCATCGCCAGGAAGATGCCACCCCCGGCGACCGCCGCGCGCAGCGCCAGCGGCGCGGGGAGGAAGATCACGATCAGCACGACCGGGACGGCGAGCTGGACGAACATGCGGGCGATGTGCCGCAGCCACCAGGTGTCGGTCGTCGTGTCGTGCAGCACCCAGCCGCGGTTCTCGCGGGGGAGCCGGCCGCCGAAGGCGTACCAGAGCCACCGGTGCGGGGCCGGGCGGACGACGGGGTCGGCCGGCGCGCCGGTCTCTGCCATGGGGAGCGCTCCTGGACTGGTCATGCGATGGCCCGCGGGTCGTCGCCGGGGGTGGACAGCGCCTGCTGCGCCGCCGAGATGACGCGGGTGAGCGCGCCGTGCAGGGACAGCAGCTCGTCGAGGGGCATGCCGAGCCGCTCGACGATGCCGGCCGGGATCTGCTCGGCGCGGGCGCGCAGGGCCCGGCCCTCGTCGGTCAGCGCGAGGGCCAGGTTGCGCTGGTCGCGGGGATCGCGCTCGCGGCGCAGCAGACCGGCGGCCTCCAACCGCTTGAGCAGCGGCGACAGGGTGCCGGGGTCGAGCTGCAGCAGCCGCGACAGGTCCTTGACCGCCAGGGGCCCGTGCTGCCAGAGCGCCAGCATCACCAGGTACTGCGGATGGGTCAGCCCCAGCGGCTCGAGCACCGGCCGGTAGACCGCGACGACGTTGCGGGCGGCCACCGACAGCGCGAAGCAGACCTGGCGCTCCAGCGCCAGCACGTCCTCGTCGTCGGTCACGTCCCCACCGTAGACCGTTGGGGCACCAAGCGTTGGCCCGCCAACGGTGATGCTCGACGCACCCGGGGGCGAGTAGGTTCCGCCCTCTCGACGGCACGGCACGAGGAGGGGACATGGCTGGTCCGGCGTCCGGCCGCCCGGAGACCTGGGCACCGGCCTACTTCGACGCGTGGAACACCCGCGACCCGGCCGCGATCGCGGCGTTCATGGCCGACGACCTCGTCTGGGTGGACAACGGCGGTGGCGACCGGCTCACCGGCGTCGCCGCCTTCCGGGAGTACGTCGCCGGGCTGTCGGCCACGTTCTCCAGCGACTACCGGTTCGAGCCGGGCGACGTCGTGGGCGACGAGGCGGGCTACGCGATCGAGTGGGCCATGGTCGGCACGCACGACCGGGCGGCGCCGACGCGGGGGCTGCCGGCCACCGGCCGCACCTTCCGCTTCCCGGCGGTCTCGGTCGGGCGGGTGCGCGACGGCCTCATCGTGGAGAACCACGACTACTGGAACCTGGCCGCCTTCCTCCAGCAGGTGGGCCTGATGCCCGCGGCCGCCCGCGCCGGGTGACCGCTACCGGCGCCGGTCCCCGTCGGGACCGTGCAGCGCCGTGAAGACGTCGAGCAGCCTGTCCCGGGCGGCCGGCGGCAGGGTGGGCGCCGGCACGGTCCGGAGCGCGGCGGTGGTGGCGCGCATCTGCTCCAGGTAGACCCGGCAGGGCTCGCACAGCTCGAGGTGGTCGGCGACGGCGCGCTCGAGGGGCTCGGGCAGCGTGCCCTCGAGGTGCTCGGTCACGAGCTCGACGAACTCCTGGCAGGCGATCTCCAGGACGTCGTCGGCGGGAGGCCGTGGGCCCGGCAGCTCAGCCACGAGGCCCTCCTTCCCCCGCGGCGCCGCGGTACACGTCCTCGAGCCGGGCGCGCAGCCGCGAGCGCCCCCGGTGCAGCAGGATCCGCTGGTTGCCGGGGCTGAGGGCCAGCCGCTCGCAGACCTCCTCCGCGGTCAGCCCGTGGACGTCCCGCAGCTCGACGACCACGCGCTGGCGTTCGGGCAGCTCGTCGAGGGCCACCCGCAGCTCGGCGCGGATCTCGGCGGCCACGGCGGCGTCCTCCGGCGGGGGCTGCCACGCCACGGGCAGCCCGGCGTCGGTCCAGTGGCGCGGCCAGCGGTCGTCCGGTCCTCGGAAGCGGGCGCGGTCCACCGCCGGGCCGTCGTCCCCCTCGCCGTCGGGGAACGCCGTCGACCACGGCACGGACCGGGCCTCCTGCGCGCCGCGGGACCGGGCCCGGTTCTCCAGGATGCGGAACACCCAGGTGCGCAGCGACGAGCGGCCCTCGAAGCGGTCCAGCTGCCGGATGACGGCGAGCCACGTGTCCTGGACGACCTCCTCGGCGGAGGCCCGGGTCGACACGTGCATCAGGGCCACCCGCAGCAGGACCGGCGTCCAGGCGTCGACCAGCTCGGCGAAGGCGGCGCGGTCGCCCGCGCGCAGCCGCTCGAGGAGCTGCTCCTGCGCGGCGCTCCCGCCCTCGACGACGGCGGCCGCCACGGCCGACGGGGGACCCGTGTCGGGCTGCTGCATGCGGCTGCTCCTCGCCGGACGGCGGCCGGGAACCGACCCCCGTCCCGGACATCATGGAGAGGGTCGGGAGCCCGCGTCAGGGACCGAGGTCCCGCGTGCACCGGGCTCATCGCCGCGCGCGCCCCGCCTGGTCGATCGCCCAGGCGGCGTTGACCAGCCCGATGTGGCTGAAGGCCTGCGGCACGTTGCCGAGCAGCTCCCCGGTCGCCGGGTCGATCTCCTCCGAGAGCAGGCCGAGGTCGTTGGCGAACGCCGCCGCCCGCTCGAAGACCTCCCGGGCGCGCTCGACCTGCCCGGACAGCGCCAGCGCCTGCGCCAGCCAGAAGGTGCAGAGCAGGAACGTCCCCTCCTCGCCGGCCAGCCCGTCCACGCCCTCCTCGGTGCGGTAGCGGTAGACCAGGCCCCGGTCGTCGGTCAGCCGGTCGGCGATCGCGTCGATGGTCGCCAGCATCCGCGGGTCGTCCGCCGGCAGGAACCCGACGATCGGCAGCATCAGGTTCGACGCGTCCAGGGCGGTCGACCCGAAGTACTGGGTGAAGGCACCCGCCTCCTCGTTCCAGCCCTGCTGCAGGACGGCGTCGGCGATCTCCTCGCGCACCTTCTGCCACTCGTCGACCCGGTGCTCGCAGCGCAGCTGCGGCGCCAGAGCGATGGCCCGGTCCAGCGCCACCCAGCACATGACCTTGGAGTACAGGAAGTGCCGCGGCTCGCCCCGCACCTCCCAGATGCCCTGGTCCGCGTCCCGCCAGCGGACGGCGGCGGTGTCGGCGCAGGCGGCCAGGAACCAGCGGGTCTCCTCGTCGAGGGCGGGCAGCTGGTCGGCCAGCCGTGCCGCCGCGCCGAGCAGCTCGCCGTACACGTCGACCTGCCGCTGGTCCCACGCGCCGTTGCCGACGCGGACCGGGCGGCTGTCCCGCCAGCCCCGCAGGTGGCCGAGGGTCCGCTCGCTCAGGTCGTGCTCGCCGCCGACGCCGAACATGATCTGCAGGGACATGCCGGGGCCGATGCCGCCGGCGCCGGCGGTGGTCATGAAGCCGAAGAAGTCCTCCGCCTCGTCGGGGCACGCGGCGACCCACAGCGCCTCCATCGTGAAGCTCGCGTCGCGCACCCAGGCGTAGCGGTAGTCCCAGTTGCGCTCGCCGCCCACGCCCTCCGGCAGGGAGGTCGTCGCGGCGGCGACGACGGCGCCGCTGGGCTGGTACGACAGCCCCTGCAGCACCCGTCCCGAGAGGTGGACCAGGTCGGCCCAGGGCCCGTCGTAGGACTGGTGCAGCGCGCACCACGACTCCCACGAGACCAGCGTGCGGTCCAGCAGCTCGGCCAGCTCCTCCTGCGACCAGACGTGCGCGGACACCGCGTCGCCGAGGGTGCTGCGCTGCAGCGCCAGGTGCACGACGTCGCCCGCCTCCAGGTGCAGACGGGCGGTGGCGCGCCCCTCCCGCAGGTCGGCGCCCCCGGGCAGGGTGAGCACCAGCCAGTCGGCCCCGCCCCGGGCGGCGACCCCGCCGTCCAGGTGCGAGAGCAGCGGGACGATCAGCCCGTACTCCGGCCGGGGCCGGTAGTCGACGACGACGTCGACCGCCCCCGCGGTGCAGGCGAGCCGGCGGACCAGCACGTGCGGCACGTCGGTGCCGATGCGGTGCCCGTCGTTCTCCGGGCCGAGGCCCAGGGCGTCGGTGAGCACGAGTTCACCGCCCGCGGTGCGGAACGTCGTCTCGAGGGCGAGCGAGCGGTCCGCGTACCGCCGGGTGGCGGTCCAGTCGGCGTCCGGCCGCACCGACCAGTGGCCGGCGTCGTCGTCGAGCAGCTGCGCGAAGACCGCCGGGCCGTCGAAGCGGGGGAAGCACAGCCACTGGACCGTCCCGGCCCGGTCGACCAGGGCACACGAGTGCCGGTCGGAGAGGAAGGCGAGGTCGGCGATCGGGGTGTCGCTCATCGGAACTCCCGGAGGTCGGCGGTCGTGCCGGTGCAGTCCCGCGGGCGACCTGCCCGTTACGCGTAACGCGGCACCGCGGCGCGGGACGACGGTGGGGCAGCGACTGCCCGAGGAGGTCCCATGTCCCCGTCCCAGCAGGTCGACCTCGAGGTCGACGTCGTCGTCGTCGGTGGCGGGCCCGCGGGGGAGGTGCTCGCGGGCCGGTGCGCGGACCGGGGGGTGGACGTCGCGCTGGTCGAGGCGGAACTGGTCGGCGGCGAGTGCTCGTACTGGGGGTGCATCCCGAGCAAGACCCTGCTGCGGCCCGGCGACGTGCTGGCCGCGGTCCGGCGGGTCCCGGGTGCCGCCCGCGCGGCCGGCGGCGCGATCGACGTGGCCGCCGTCCTCGCCCGGCGCGACTTCATGACGTCGTCCTGGGACGACCGCGGGCAGGAGGCCTGGCTGGCCGAGCACGGCGTCCGGCTCGTCCGCGGGACCGGCCGGCTGGCCGGCCCGCGCCGGGTCCAGGTCGCGGGCGGTCCGGTCCTGGCGGCGCGGCGCGCGGTGGTGCTGGCCACCGGCAGCGCCGCGGTCCTGCCGCCGGTCCCCGGCCTGGCCGACGTGCGGCCGTGGGACAACCGGGTAGCGACGGCGGCCAAGGAGGTCCCCCCGCGGCTGCTCGTCCTCGGCGGCGGCGCCGTGGGGCTGGAGCTGGCCCAGGCGTTCGCCCGCCTCGGCTCGCAGGTCACCGTCGTCGAGGGCGGCGACCGGCTGCTGCCCCGGGAGGAGCCCTTCGCCGGCGAGCAGGTGCGGACGGCGTTCGAGCAGGAGGGCATCGCCGTACGGCTGGGCGCCCTGCTGACCGGCGTCCGCCGGGAGGGCACCGACGGACCGGTGCACGGCACCCTGAGCACGGGCGAGCAGGTGGTCGCCGACGAGGTGCTGGTGGCGGTGGGACGGCGGCCGCGCACGGACGACGTCGGCCTGGAGACCGTGGGGCTGCCGCCGGGCCGGCCGGTGGCGGTGGACGACCGGCTGCGGGCGCTGGGCGTCGACGGCGGCTGGCTGTACGCCGTCGGCGACTGCACCGGCCTGGCGCCGCTGACCCACATGGGCAAGTACCAGGCCCGCGTGGCCGCCGACGTGCTCACCGGACGCGACGTCCGGGACGTCGCCAGCCGGGCCGCGGTCACCCGGGTGACGTTCACCGACCCGCAGGTCTGCGCGGTCGGCCCCACCGCCGCGCAGGCCCGGGAGGCGGGGCTGCGCGTGCGCACGATCGACGTTCCCACCGGCGAGGTCCCCGGCTCCTACGTCCTGGGCGAGGGGCTGGTGGGGACCACCAGGCTCGTGCTGGACGAGACCGCCGGCGTGCTGGTCGGCGCCACCGTCACGGGCAACGGGGTGCAGGAGCTCCTGCACTCGGCGGCCGTCGCGGTCGCCGCCCGCGTCCCGCTGGAGGACCTGCGGCACGCGGTCCCGGCGTTCCCCACCGTCGCCGAGGTGTGGCTGCACGCCCTCGACGCGGCCGGCCTGTGAGGGGTGCGCGATGCCCGACGTGTCGTTCACCAACCTGCTGCTGGTCGCGCTCGTCGCCGCGGCCGTGCCGCTCGCGCTCGGGTGGGCCCCGCGCGTGCGGGTGCCCTCGGTGGTCCTCGAGATCGTGGTCGGCGTCGTGCTCGGCCCGTCCGTGCTCGGGTGGGTGGAGGTCGACCTCCCCGTGGCGGTGCTCTCGGTGGTCGGCCTGGCGTTCCTGCTGCTGCTGGCCGGCCTGGAGATCGACCTGCGCGGGCTGCGCGGCCGCACGCTCGGCATCGCCGGGGTCGGGTACGCCGTCAGCGTCGCCCTCGCCATGCTGGTCGGACTCGGCGCCGCGGGGCTCGGCTGGACGAGCAGCCCGCTGTTCCTCGCGATCGCGCTCACCTCGACCGCGCTGGGCCTGGTCGTGCCGGTGCTCAAGGACGCCGGCCAGGTCGGTTCGCCGGTCGGGCAGGCCACGATCGCCGGCGCCACGGTCGCCGACTTCTCCGCGATCGTGCTGCTGACGCTGCTGTTCTCCGCCTCCGGGGGCGGCGCCGGCACGACGGCGGCGCTGATCGGCGCCTTCGGCGTCCTCGTGGCGGTGCTCGCGGTGGCGCTGGGCCGGGTCGGCATGTCGATGCGGCTCGGCGAGGTGCTGGTGCGGCTGCAGGACACGACCGCCGAGATCCGGGTGCGGCTCGTCGTCCTGCTGCTGGTCGCGTTCGTCGCCCTGGCCGAGCGCCTCGGCCTCGAGCTGCTGCTGGGCGCGTTCCTCGCCGGGGCGCTGGTCGGGCTGCTCGACCGCGACGCGGCGTCGCACCCGCGGTTCCGGGCCAAGCTGGAGGCCATCGGCTTCGGCTTCGTGGTGCCGGTGTTCTTCGTGGCCAGCGGGATCCGCCTCGACCTGCGCGGCCTGGTGGAGGAGCCGTCGGCGCTGCTGCGGGTGCCGGTGTTCCTGGCCGTGCTGCTCGTCGTGCGCGGGGTGCCGGCCGCGCTGCACCGCCGGTCGCTCGGCCGGGCCGGCGCACTCGCCGCGGGCCTGCTGCAGGCCACGTCGCTGCCGTTCCTGGTCACCGCCGTGCAGATCGGCGAGGAGACCGGGCGGCTGGACCCGGTGACCGGGGCGGCCCTGGTCTGCGCCGGCCTGCTGTCGGTGCTGGTCTTCCCGGCGCTGGCCCTGGCCCTGCTCGGCCGCGACGGCGGAGGCGGCCGGGGGACCGGGGAGGCCCGGCGGCCCCGCACCGCCGCGCACGCCTGAGCCCTGCCCCCGAGGCGCGGCGCTCAGGTGACCTCGCGCTCCAGGGAGACGCGGGGGACGGTGAGCGCGGCCTTCAGCGCACCGACGAGGCCCAGGCCCGCGACGGCGACGGCGCACCACGCGCCGAGGTCGAAGCGGGCCGGGCTCCAGCCCGCCTCGGCGAGGAGGACGACGACGCCGGCGGTGGCGATGCCCGCGACGACCAGCTCCAGGACGCCGACGACCCGGTGGGTCCGCGCCGGGCGGAGCAGCAGCAGGCCGAGCAGGAGCAGGACGCCGCCGCCGAGCACGACGGCGAGAACGGGCCACAGCGGGCCGCCGAGGAGCGTCGCCATGCCGGCCCCGGCCTCCGCGACGCCGTCGCTGACCATCACCACACCGACGTCGTCCCGGCCCCGGAGCCACGGGACCCACAGGCTCACGCCCGCCGCGACACCGGCCAGGACGAGCAGGACCGCCGCGAGGACGTCCGGCCTCCGCGCGACCACGAGCCGGACGCCCGGCCCCGGGCCGTCCGGCTCGTCGACGGCGGGCGGTCCGTCGTCCTCGTCGTACTCGGCGGGGAAGCCGAGGATCATCGGGCGGTCGCGGACCACGTTCTGCTCGAACCGGACGTCGCCGGCGCGGGGAGGCGGCGCGGCTCTGCCCGCCGCAGGTCGGCCGATCCGGGAGCGCTGCTGCTCGTGCACGGACATGCTTCCTCCGACCGCGCTGGGCGCCGGGAAGAGGGGCGCCCCCGGTCCTGAGGATAGGGCGGCGAGAGCCGTCCGGCAGCACGAATCGGAACGGTGCCGATCCGGGTCAGCGGACCCGGTCGACCGCCGGTCGGGGCTGCCGCGGCGCCGGCACGAGAGCCTCGGCCGGTACCCGGGCGCCGAGCCGCTCGGCGATCCCGTCGGCCACCCGCAGCGCGTTGGCGATGATCGTCAGCGTCGGGTTCACCGCCGTGCTGGACACGAAGAAGCTCGAGTCGGCGACGTAGAGGTTGTCCACCTCGTGCATCCGGCAGTCGAGGTCCAGCGGGGCGGTGGCCGGGTCCGGGCCGAAGCGGACGGTGCCGTTCTGGTGCGCCACCCCGCCGATGCCCAGCTGCCCACCGGCGTACTGCCGGTTCTCGTACACGTCGGGCTCGCAGCTGAGCCCGTCGAGCAGGCCCATCAGCCGCATCCGCAGCCGGGCGACCTCGGCGGCGTTGGTCCGCGTGTAGCGCAGGGTGATGCCGCCGTCGCGGTCGACGGTGACCCGGTTGCCGTCCAGCGGCAGGTCCTCGGTGGTCAGCCAGAAGTCGATCGAGTGGCGGGCCAGGTCGGCCGGGTCCCGCGCGTCGGGGACGTCGAAGCCGATGAGGACGGCGTCGCTCTTGCCGTTCATCTGGATCGAGCCGACCGGGTACTCCCAGTCGGGGTCGAAGGGGTCCGACCAGTAGAAGTCGTTGACCCCGAGGGTCTTCTGGAACCGCGTCGGGTTGGGCGTCCGCGAGAACGCGACCAGCCCCGAGTTGTTGTGCAGCATCAGGTGCCGGCCCACGTGCCCGCTGCCGTTGCCCAGCCCGGCGGGATGGCGGTCGGACGCCGAGGCGAGGAGCAGCGCGGCGGAGTTGATCGCGCCCGCCGCGAGCACGACGACGTCCGCGGTGTACTCCTCGCGCTCGCCGTCCCGGTCCACGACGACGCGGGAGACGCTCCGGCCCGACGGGTCGGTCTCCAGCCGGACGACCCGCGCCCCCGTGCGCAGCTCGACGTTCGGGTGCCGCAGGGCCGGCTCGACGGTCATCACCTGGGCGTCGGCCTTGCCGTTGACCAGGCACGGGAAGCCGTCGCACGTCGCGCACCGGATGCAGGCGGACAGGTGCGGCCGCGCCTCGTCGAGCAGGATGCCGTTGGGCAGGGAGAAGGGGTGCAGCCCGGCCGCGGTCAGGTCGGCGCGCAGCTGGGCGATGCGGGGCTCGTCGCTGATCGCCGGCCAGGGGTAGGGCCCGCCCGCCGGTGGCTCGTCGGGGTCCTCGCCGCGCGTGCCGTGCACCTGGTAGAGCCTCTCGGCCCGGTCGTACCACGGCGCCAGGTCGGCGTAGGAGATCGGCCAGGCGGGCGAGACGCCGTCCACGTGCTGGACGGCGCCGAAGTCCCGCTCCCGGAAGCGGTAGAGGATGGCGCCGTAGAACTTCGTGTTCCCGCCGACGTAGTAGTGCTGCTTCGGCGTGAACCGGTGGCCGTCCGAGGCGTCGGTCCACTGCCCGCTGTTGGCGTACCGCTTGCCGGCCCACAGCGCCTGCGGGTCCCAGTTCTGCGGCTCGCGCGGCAGCCAGCCGCCGCGCTCGAGGAGCAGGACCTTCTTCCCCGTGGGCGCCAGGGCCCAGGTGACGGCGCCCCCGCCGGCCCCGGACCCGATCACGATGACGTCGGCGTGCTCGGCCATGGTTCTCTCCTGCTCAGGTGATCGCGAGGGGTGTGACCCAGGCGCCGGTGGCGCCGCGGAGCTTGGCGTGGCTGACGACGAGCAGGAACTCGCGCAGCCCGGCGGCGGCCGCCTCGGCCAGCCGCAGGTTTTCCAGCACGACGACGCCGTGCCGGACGTTGAGGGTCTGGGGGACGACGAACGGCTCGGCCGGGTCCTCGGCCGGCACCGGCCCGTAGCTCCAGGTGTCGCAGCCGGTGAGGGCGACCCGGTGCTCGGCCAGCCAGCCGGCCAGCGCGAGACCCGGGCCCGGTTCCCCGGAGGAGTACCGCTCGTCGTCGGCACCCCAGAGCCCGCCCCAGCCGGTGTGGAGCAGCACCGCGTCGCCGGGGCGCAGGGTGCGGTCGCCCAGCGCCGCCTCCGCGTCGGCGATCGTGACGACGTCCCCGGGCCCGAGCCGCTCGACCCCGCGGACCGCGGCGACGTCGAGCAGCAGGCCGCGGGTGACCACCTGCGGCAGCGTCTCGACGCCGAGCCGGTTGGTGCCCCAGTCCTCGGCGATGTCGGCCAGCCGGTGACCGTTGTACGTGCGGTCGCCGGCCTGCAGGTGGTTGAGCGCGTCGAGGTGGGTGCCCATCTGCTGGGTGGCGGTGATCTGCTCGACCACCCAGTTGACCCCGTTGCGGCCCCAGCCGTCGGGGCCGCCGTCCGGCCGACGCCGGTTGACGTGGTGGGCGTTGGTGGTCAGGTACGACCGGAAGGTGCGCCCGGGGAAGGCGGGCACGTCGGCGTGCAGCACGTGCGCGAGGTCGAACACCCGGCCGGAGCGCACGAGGGAGACGGCCGCCAGCACGGTCGCCGGGGTGATCTCGTTGAGCGCGCCGGCCGCGTCGTCGGCACCCCAGCGGGAGGGGAACCACCCCGCCGTCCGCTCGGCGACCGACGGCGGGGTGCGGAGCTCGGTCACTCGGACGACCAGGTCGTCTCGAACGACGGGTAGAGGGTCAGCCCGCCGTCGACGAACACGGTCTGGCCGGTGATGTACGCGGCCTCGTCGGAGCAGAGGAACGCGGTCACCGCGGCCATCTCCTCGGCATCGCCGGCGCGGCGCATCGGGATGTGGCTCTCGACCATCTCCCGCTTGACCGGGTCGTCGATCCAGGAGCGGTTGATCGGGGTCACCGTGGCGCCGGGGCCGATGCCGTTGACCCGGATGCCGCGCGCGGCGTACTCCAGCGCCAGCGTGCGGGTGAGGTTCTGCATCCCGCCCTTGGACACCGAGTAGCCGACGAACCGCGGCTTCGGGATCACCTGGTGGACGCTGGAGACGTTGACGATGCTGCCCGGCTCGCCGGCGCGCAGCCACGAGCGGATCGCCTGCTGGCTGCACAGGAAGGCGCCGCGCAGATTGACCGCCAGCACCTTGTCGAACGCCGCCACCGGCAGCTCGTCGGTGTCGGCGGCGATCTGGATGCCGGCGTTGTTGACGAGCAGGTCGACCCGGCCGTAGTCGGACAGGACCTGCTCGAACATCGCGCCGACCTGGTCCTCCTGCGAGACGTCGGCGGCCACGAGGACCGGGCGCGTCCCGGCCGCGGACATCTCCTTCATGCAGATCTCGACGCCGTGCTCGATGGCGTCGCGCGTCTCCTCGGCGCCTTCTGGCGGACCGACGTAGTTGATCGCGACGTCGACGCCCTCCTGGCCGAGCCGGATGGCGATCGCCTGCCCGATCCCCGAGCTGCCCCCGGTCACCAGCGCCTTCTTGCCCTGCAGACCCTTCACGTCCTGCTCCTGTCGGTGAGTACCCGTGCCCGTCCCTCCGAGAAGAAGGCGACGGCGTCCTGCGCGGAGGTGGTGCCGGCGGCGTCCCGCGCCGCCCCGAACGGTGCGTTCCAGAAGGCGTGCGGGGACGGCGGCCCTCCGTGGGGGCCGACGTAGGCGTACGGCTCCGGGAGGGCGGCGTCGCCGGGGGAGAAGCCGTAGTTCACCGCGTCGACGGTGATCCCGAGATCGAGGTGCTCGGGCCAGAGCACCGGCGTCGTCGGCTCCCCGAGCCGCTCGGCGAAGCGGCGCAGCGCGGTGTCGCCGAGGGCGAACCAGTCGGCGAGCCGGCGGGCGGCGGCCGTGTCGACGGCCAGCGGCGCGTCCGGGTCGGGCGGGGTCGCGGGCGGGTAGCTGCCGCGCAGACCGAGCTCCACCCCGGCGAACGCGGCGGCGTCCCCCAGCGTGCTCAGCGGGCGGGACCGCAGCCGGGCGCCGTCGACGACGAGCAGCTGGTCACCGACGACCGCGAGCTGCCGGCCGGCGACGCCGACCGTGGTGGCGAGCCCGCCGGGGTACGGGCGGAGGCGGATCGTCCCGGCGGCGGCGAACTGCCCGGCGGCCAGGACGTGCTCGGCGACGCGGTGCCAGGCCTCCCGGGTCCGGGCCAGCGCCGCCGAGGTGGTGAGCGTCATGCACCCGTGGTCCGCCGCCGGCGGACGGCGTTACGTCACCACTCGGCGCGGCGGAGGATCTCTTCCTGGGCCTCGGGGTCGGGCGCCGCCCGGGCCGGGTCGTCCGGCCACCGCTCGACCTGCTGCGTCGCCCAGTCCGCCCACCGGGCGACGAGGGCGTAGAAGTCGGTGAGGAACGCGCCGGCCAGCATGGTCTGCGCCGCGCGCTGCTGGAACGGGCCGGTGCCCTCGGCGTAGGCCCGGGCGGCCCGCAGGTTCTCCTGGTTCCGCTCCACGGCCCAGGCGCGGGCCGCGGCCAGCGAGGCCAGCGTGTCGGCCTTGGTGCCGGAGTCGGAGAACCAGACCTTGAGCAGCTGCTCCCACTCCAGGGCCGGGCCGTTCCCCGGCTCGGTCAGCCAGTCCGCCAGCGCGCGACGGCCCGCGGGGGTGATCGAGTACACCGTGCGGGCACGGCGGCCCACCTGCTCGGTGGTGGCCACCGCCAGGCCGGCCGACACCAGCTTCTTCGGCTCCTCGTAGAGCTTGCTCTGGGCGCGCGGCCAGATCCGGCCCAGACTGCGGTCCATCTGGCGCGTCAGCTCGTAGGTGCTCCACGGCTGGACGGCGAGCAGGCCGAGGATCGCGTACGACGTCGTCGTCAGCGGCCGGGCGCTTGACACATGGTCCCCTCGGGAGTAAGCCGGTTTGATCCCAAGGGGACTATATCGAGGGGGATCCGATGGTCACTCCGCAGCTCGCGGTGGACCCGCGGAACGCCGGCCAGCTCCGGGCCTGGGACGGCGCGGAGGGGTCCTACTGGGCCCGGCACGCCGGCGTCTTCGAGCGCTCGACGGCGCGCTACGACGACGCGCTGTTCGCCGCTGCCGGGATCGGTCCGGGCGACCGGGTGCTCGACGTCGGCTGCGGCACCGGGTCCACCACCCGGGAGGCCGGCCGGCGGGCGGTCTCCGGTGCCGTGCTCGGCGTCGACCTGTCCGCCGCGATGCTCGCCGTGGCCCGGCGGGCCGCGGCCGACCTGCCCCACGTCGCCTTCCTGCAGGCCGACGCGCAGGTGCACCCCTTCGACGAGGGGTCGTTCGACGTCGCGGTCAGCCGCACGGGCGCGATGTTCTTCGCCGATCCGGTCGCGGCCTTCGCCAACATCGGCCGCGCGCTGCGGCCCGGTGGGCGGCTCGTGCTGCTGGTCTGGCAGGCCGTCGCCCGCAACGAGTGGTTCCGCGCGCTCACCGGGGCGCTGGCGGCCGGCCGCGAGTTCCCCGCCCCGCCGCCGGACGCCCCGCACCCCTTCTCGCTGTCCGACCCCGCCCGCGTGCACGCCGTCCTGACCGCCGCCGGGTTCACCGGTGCGGGCCTCACCGGGCTCGAGGAGCCGGAGTGGCTCGGCCCCGACGCGGCCACCGCCACCGACTTCGTGCTCGGCCTGCTCGGCTGGCTGCTCGACGGCCTCGACGCCGAGCGGCGGGCGCAGGCCGAGGCCGCCCTGCGCCGCACCGTCGAGGAGCACACCGGTCCGGACGGCGTCGAGTTCGGCTCCGCCGCCTGGCTCGTCACCGCCCGCCGGCCGGTCAGCCCGCCGTGATGACCACCTTGAGCGCCTCGTTGACCGCGGCGTCGGCGAACACGTCGTAGGCCTCGTCCATCTGCCCGAACGTGAACGTGTGGGTGCCCATCTTCTCCGCCGGGATCCGGCCGGAGGCGACCATCGTGAGCAGTGTCGGGATGGAGACGGTGTCGACCAGGCCCATGGTCACGGTCAGGTTCTGGATCCACATCTCCTGCAGCGGCAGCTCGACGGGCACGCCGTGGACGCCGATGTTGGCCACCGAGCCGCCGGGGCGGACCATCGCGCAGGCGGCCCGCAGCGTCTCGGGGTAGCCCACGGCCTCGATCGCCACGTCGACGCCCTCGCCGCCGGTCAGCGCCCGGACGTCGTCGACCGTGCCCGGACCGACCTCGACGGCGTCGGTCGCGCCGAACTCCAGGGCCTTCTGCAGCCGGAACTTGTTGGTGTCGACGGCGATGACCCGCGAGGCGCCCCACAGGCCGGTCGTCAGCACCGCGGCCAGACCGACGGCGCCGGCACCGACGACCGCGACCGTGTGCCCCGGGCGCACCCGGCCGGCGAGCACGCCCACCTCGTAGCCGGTGGGCAGCGAGTCGGCCAGGAAGATCGCCTGCTCGTCGCGGACGCCCTCGGGCACGGCGTACAGCGACGTGTCGGCGAACGGCACCCGCACCAGCTCGGCCTGCGTGCCGTCGATCAGGTGGCCGAAGACCCACCCGATCCCGCCGAGGGTCCGGCAGTGCGACGGCATGCCCCGCTGGCAGTAGTCGCAGCGGCCGCACCGGCTGATGGCCGGCACCAGCACCCGGTCGCCGACCGCGAACCCGCGCACGGCGTCACCGACCGCGGTGACCGTGCCGACCGCCTCGTGCCCCAGGACGCGGCCGTCGGTCACGGCGGGCACGTCCCCGTGCAGGATGTGCAGGTCGGTGCCGCAGATCGTCGTCGTCCCCACCCGGACGACCACGTCCGTGGGGTCCTGGACGGTCGGGTCGGGCACGTCCTCCCAGCTCTTGCTGCCGGGTCCGTGGTAGACGAGCGCCTTCATCGGGGTCCTCCCTGGGTCGGCCGTGGTGCCCGGATCCTCGACGCGCGACCGGGGGAGGGGGGCCGGATGTCGCACATTGAGAACACGCGCGTGCCCGTTCCCGCGGCGGACCGGCGGTCGTAGCGTCGGCCCTCCCACGGGGGTCACTCGACGACGGGAGGCTCGCGGTGTTCGCTCAGGTGATCCAGGGCAGGACGACGGACCCGGCCGGTCTGCGGGCGGCGATGGACCGCTGGATGCGGGAGCTCCAGCCGGGCTCGGTCGGTTGGCTCGGCAGCACCGGCGGGGTGACCGACGACGGTCAGGTGGTGGTCGTCGCCCGGTTCGAGTCGGCGGAGGCGGCGCGGCAGAACTCCGAGCGGCCGGAGCAGGGTGCCTGGTGGGAGGAGACGCAGCGGCTCTTCGACGGCGAGGTGACCTTCCTCGACAGCGAGGCCGTGGAGGTCGACCTCCGCGGCGAGCCCGACCGCGCCGGGTTCGTGCAGGTGATGCAGGGGCAGGTGACCGACCCGGACCGGGCGCGCAAGGTGGTCGAGGAGATGTCGACCGACGACATGGCGCGGTTCCGGCCCGACGTCGTCGGCAGCGTGATGATCACCCACGACCAGGGCCGCTGGACGCAGGTCATCTACTTCACCTCGGAGGCGGAGGCGCGCGAGGGGGAGCGCAAGGAGCCCCCGCCGGAGATGCAGGCCGCGATGGAGGAGCTGGCCCAGATCAGCGCCGGGGAGGTGACCTACTTCGACCTGCGGGAGCCGCTGATGCACTCGCCCGGCTGAGGCCGTCAGGTCGGGAGCCTCAGACCGAGAGCCGCCTCGTTCGGCACCCCGACCGAGCTGTGCCCGTGGAGCAGTCGCCAGGAGCCGTCCTCGCGGTGGAAGACCGCGGTGCTGCGCATGGTGACCGTCGGGCCGTCGGGCATGACCACCCGGGTCTCGTCGGCGACCCATCCGACGTCGCCCTCCTCGTGGGCGCGTACCCGGATCACCTCGTAGCGGGCGCCGTCGAGGCCGGCGTCCATCTGCTCGAGCCACCGCCGGCGGATCGTCGCGCCCTCGTACCACTCGGCGGGATCGGTGCCGATGACGAGAGCGGCTCCGGACGACGACAGCAGCTCCGACAGCCACGCCACCTCGCCGTCCGCCAGCGCTGTGTAGATCCGCTCGACCAGGGCGGCCAGTTCCGGCGATTCCCGCATGTCCGCGCACCTCCGCGTCGTGAGCCGTCGAGGAGCAGCGTGGCAGCGATCAGCGCAGCGCGGGGGCTCGGTCCTCCTCGCCGCATCCGCGTGTAACCGCACGGCCGAAGGACGGACTGAGTGGGCGACGGGCCCGTCCGGGAGGGGTGAGCGGCCATGCGGTGCAGCACCGACGAGGAGACGCGGTTGCGTGAGCTGGCGCGCCGCGGGCAGGGCCCGGTGGAGGTCACGCTCCTCTGGGACCCGAGGTCCGGGGGAGCGGTCGTGGTCGTCTGGAACTGGGGCTCCGGGGCGTGCCTCCGGCTGGAGGTCGCGGCGGACCAGGCCGGCTTCGCCTACGCCCACCCGTACGCCTACGCCGCCGCGCGCGGCGTCCCGGAGGCGGAGATCCGGCGGGTCGCCTGAGGCCGGGCGGCTCAGCGGCCGGCGGGGGTGTCGGCGTCGAGCTCGTCGGAGCACCGGTGACCGCCGTCACCGGCACCCGGCGTCCTGCCGGTGAGCGGAAACCGTCCTGCGCCGGTCGGGGGAGGGGCAGGATGCAGGCATGCCTCTCTTCACGGGTGTCGGGGTCGCGCTGGTCACGCTCTTCCGCGAGGACGGCGCGCTGGACGCGCCGGCCACCGCGCACCTGGCGGCCCGGCTGGTCGACCTCGGCGTGCGCTGCGTGCTGGTCGCCGGGACGACGGGGGAGGCCGCCGCGCTCACCCCGGAGGAGCGGGACACGCTGGTCGGCGCCGTGCGGTCGGCGCTGCCCGCCGACGTGCCGGTGCTCGCCGGCACCGGCGCCCCCACCGGCCGGCAGGCCGCGGAGCTGACCGAGCGGGCGTTCGCCGTCGGCGCCGACGCCGTCCTGGCCCTGTCGCCGCCCGGGGTGGCCGACCCGCGGCCGTACTACGAGACGGTCGCCAAGGCGGCCACCGGGCCGCTGCTGGCCTACCACTTCCCGGGGGCCGCGGCGCCCGGCATCCCGGTCGAGCTGCTGGCCGACCTGCCGGTCTCGGGACTCAAGGACTCCTCCGGTGACGCCGGCCGGCTGCTGCACGAGCGCGACGTCTTCGGCGGCGACCTCTACACCGGCGCGACCAGCATGGTCACCCTGTGCGGGGCGGTCGGCGGCGTCGGCGCCCTGGTCGCCGTGGCCAACCTCGCGCCCGAGGACGCCGTCGCGGCGTTCGCCGGCGACGCGGCGGCCCAGGTGCGGCTGGCCGCGGCCGACCGGACGGCGTCCCGCGACTTCCCGGCCGGCTACAAGCGCGCGACGGCGGAGCGCTTCGGCACCTCGGCGGTCACGCGGGTCGGCTCCTGAGCTCAGTGCGACTCGCGGGCCACGTGCGAGCCGCTCGAGCCGAGGAGGAAGTCGAGGTCGGCGCCGGTGTCGGCCTGCTGCACGTGGTCGACGTAGAGCCGCTCCCAGCCGCGCACCGGGCTCGCGAACGCGGCGACGGTGGCCTCGTCCGGCGGACGGGCGGCCAGCTCGCCGTCCGGGACCTCGACGTCGATCCGCCGGGCGGCGACGTCGAGGCTGATGACGTCGCCGGTGCGCACCTTGGCCAGCGGTCCGCCGGCCGCCGCCTCGGGGGCGACGTGCAGGACGACGGTGCCGTATGCGGTGCCGCTCATCCGGCCGTCGCAGACCCGCACCATGTCGCGCACGCCCTGCTCGAGCAGCTTCTTGGGCAGCGGCATGTTCGAGACCTCCGGCATGCCCGGGTAGCCGCGCGGCCCGCAGCCGCGCAGCACGAGCACCGAGTCGGCGTCGACGTCGAGGTCGGGGTCGTCGATGCGGGCGGCGAAGTCCTCGATCGAGTCGAAGACCACCGCCCGGCCCCGGTGCTGCATCAGGTGCGGTGAGGCCGCGGCCGGCTTGATCACCGCGCCCGCGGGGGCGAGGTTGCCGCGCAGCACGGCGATGCCGCCGTGCTCGACCAGCGGCTCGCGGCGCAGCCGGATGACCTCCGGATCCCAGATCGGGGCGTCGTCGAGGGTGTCGACCAGCGGCTGGCCGGTGACGGTGAGCGCGGTGGGGTCGAGCAGGTCGCGGACCTCGCCCAGCACCGCCCGCAGCCCGCCGGCGCGGTGGAAGTCCTCCATGAGGAAGCGGCCGGCCGGCAGCAGGTCGACCAGCACCGGCACGCCGGAGCCGATCCGGTCGAAGTCGTCGAGGGTCAGGTCGATCCCGAGCCGCCCGGCGACGGCGAGCAGGTGCACGACGGCGTTGGTGGACCCCCCGATCGCGGCCAGGGCGACGATCGCGTTGGCGAACGACGCCTTCGTCAGGAAGCTGCTCGGCCGGCGGTCGGCGGCGACCATCTCCACCGCCAGCCGTCCGGTGCCGTGCGCGGCCTCGAGCAGCCGGCTGTCGGCGGCGGGCGTGCCGGCGACACCGGGGACGACGGTGCCCAGCGCCTCGGCGACCAGCGCCATGGTCGAGGCGGTCCCCATCGTGTTGCAGTGGCCGCGGCTGCGGATCATCGCCGACTCCGACCGGGCGAAGTCCTCCGCCGACAGGGTGCCCGCGCGCACCTCCTCGGAGAGCCGGAAGACGTCGGTGCCGCAGCCCAGCGGCACGCCGCGGAAGGTGCCGGTGAGCATCGGCCCGCCCGGGACGACGACGGCGGGCAGGTCGACCGAGGCGGCGGCCATGAGCAGCGACGGGATCGTCTTGTCGCAGCCACCGAGCAGCACCAGCCCGTCGACCGGGTTGGCGCGGAACGCCTCCTCCATCTGCATCGCGGCGAGGTTGCGCCAGAGCATCGCGGTCGGGCGCACCTGCGTCTCGCCCAGGCCCATCACCGGCAGGTCCAGCGGGGTGCCGCCGGCGGCCAGGACGCCGTCGCGCACGGCGGCCGCCACCTCGGTGAGGTGCCGGTTGCACGGCACCAGGTCCGACGCGGTGTTCGCGATCGCGATCTGCGGGCGGCCGAACGCGTCGTCGGGGATGCCGCGGCGCATCCAGGCCCGGTGGATGTAGGAGTGACGGACGTCGCCGGAGTACCACTGCGCGCTGCGGAGGGTCACGACCGCCATCCTTGCCGGGTGTCGAGAACCATGCGCGCGGTCGTGCTCTCCGGGCCGGGGGAGTGCTCGGTCCAGGAGGTCCCCGTCCCGGAGGCGGCGCCCGGCGAGGTCGTCGTCGACGTCGAGCGGGTGGGCGTCTGCGGCACCGACGTCGAGCTGTTCACCGGCGAGCTGTCCTACCTGCAGACCGGCCACTCGTCCTACCCGCTGCGGCCGGGGCACGAGTGGTGCGGCCGGGTCACCGCGGTGGGGGACGGCGTCGACGCCGGGTGGCTGGGCCGGCGGGTCATGGGCGACACCATGCTCGGCGACCGGGTCTGCCGGCGCTGCCGGCGCGGGCAGCAGCACGTCTGCGAGGAGCGCCAGGAGGTGGGCATCCGCGGCGGCCGGCACGGGGCGCTCGCCGAGCAGCTCGCCGTCCCCGCGTGGTCGCTGCACGAGCTGCCCGACCGCGTCGACGCGGCGCTGGGCGCCCTCGTCGAGCCGGGCGGCAACGCGTGGCGGGCGGCGCAGGCCGCCGCCGGAGCCGGTGACCGGGCGCTGGTGATCGGTCCGGGGACCATCGGGCTGCTGACGGCGATGTTCCTGCGCGCGGCCGGCGCCGAGGTGCACCTGCTCGGCGTCACCGAGGAGTCCCTGGCCTTCGCCCGCGACCTCGGGTTCGCCGACGCGTGGACCCGGCCGGGGCTGCCCGCCCTGCCGTTCGACGCCGTCGTCGACGCCTCGACCGGTGCCGGGTCGCCGGCGCTGGCCCTGGAGCTCGTCGAGCCCGCCGGCCGCGTCGTGTGCATCGGCATCGCCGGCACGCCCAGCACCGTCGACACCCGGACGCTGCTGCTCAAGGACGTGACGGCGGTGGGGATCCTGTCGGCCTCACCCGGGCTGGCCGCCACGATCGCGGCCTACGCGGCCGGCGCGGTCGACCCGCGGCCGCTCGTCGCCGCCACCGTCGGCCTCGACCAGGTCGCCGCCGTCCTCGCCGGCGGCCGCCGCCCCGAGGGCAGTGGTGCCGGGCCGAAGGTCCAGGTCGACCCGCGGCTCCCAGGGGTGTCCTGAGCGACCGTGTGCGCAGAGTGGCGGTCCCAGACGGCTCCGCTGCCGGTTCGCGCGCACGGTCGGGCGTTCTGGGCCGGCCGCCGAGCGCGGCGGCGGCGTCGGCGCCGCCGCGGGCGGCTCGAACCACGTAGCCGCGGACGTCCACGCCGTCGGCGACCGCGGCCGCCAGGCCGGTCAGCGCGCCCGGACGTCAGGATCGTCGCGGAACCCCGTAGAGCCGTGCGAGGGCGGCGCGGATCTGGCCGGGGGTCATCGGGTCGGTGGACAGGGCGCTGTGCAGCACCAGCCCCTCCACCAGGGCGTCGACCTCGCGGGCGGTGACCGGGTCGAGGTGGCGCTCGAGGCTGCGGCGGCTGCGCGACATCCAGTCCTGGGTGACCGCGCGCAGCGCCGGGTCCCGGGCGGCGGCGACGTAGAGCTCGACGGCGAGCACCAGCTCGCGCTGCGACCCCACCAGGTCGCCGGCGACGTGCTCGACCAGCGACTCGAAGGCCGCCGCCCGGTCCGGGGCGGTCCGCATCCGCTCGTCGAAGCGCTCGGCGACGAGGTCGACGTGCCGGGTGAACGCCGCCGCCAGCAGGTCGGCCAGCGAGGAGAAGTGGTAGGTCAGCGAGCCCAGCGGGACGTCGGCGGCGCGGGCGATGGCCCGGTGCGACGCGGCGGCCACCCCCTGCTCGGCGATGACCTCGAGTGCGACGTCGACCAGCCGGTCGCGCCGGTCGGGGTCGTGCCGGCGGGGGCGCCGCGCGGTGGTCACCCCAGGGTGCGGACGACGCGGGCCGGGTTGCCGACGGCGACCGCGTTCGCCGGCAGGTCCCTGGTGACGACCGCCCCGGCGCCGACCACGGTGTTCTCGCCGATCGTCACGCCGGGCAGCACGATCGCGCCGCCGCCGAGCCACACGTTGTCGCCGACGGTGATCGGCTCGGCGGCCTCCCACTTGTCCCGCCGCGGCCCGGGCTCCACCGGGTGGGTCGGGGTCAGCAGCTGCACGTTGGGGCCGAACTGGACGTCGTCCCCGATGGTGATGGGCGCGACGTCGAGGGCGACCAGGCCGAAGTTGGCGAAGCAACGGGCGCCGATGCGGATGTGGCTGCCGTAGTCGACGTGGAAGGGCGGCCGGATCTCGGTGCCCTCGCCGATCGACCCGAGCAGCTCCTCCAGCAGCTGCCGGCGCAGCGCGTCCTGGCGGACGGTCGTGGCGTTGTAGGCGGCGGCCAGGTCCAGCGCGCGGGCGCCGGCTTCGGCGAGCTCGGGGTCGTCGGCGATGTAGAGGTCACCGGCGAGCATGCGCTCGCGCATGGTCCGGGGATCGTCCTCGGTGGGCAGGGAGCTCATAAGAACGACCGTACACAGCGGGCCTACCGGGTGAGGGCGTGCCGGGCCTTCTTCTCGACCTTCTTCCCGGTCTTGCGCACCTTCCGGTGCCCGCGCTCCACCTTCCGCTCCGCCTTGTGCTTGAGCCGCCAGAACTTCCACCCGCCGACGACGAGCAGCACCAGGGGGGCGAGCGGGAGCAGGACGGGGGTCAGGAGGAGCCCGAGCAGGAGCAGGACCACGGCGAGGACGACGCCGACGGTCCCCACGAGGGAACGAACAGCGTTCATGCGGGCAGGATGCGCCTGGACCACCCGGTCCGCGATCTCGAGGAGGACCGTGGCCGTCTACGTCGCACTGGGCAGCTCGTTCGCCGCCGGGCCGGGCGTCGAGCCGGTCGTCGACCCGGCCCGCGGCCGCTCGGGCGCCAACTACGCGCACCTGGTGGCCGAGCGGCTCGGGTACGACCTCGTCGACGTCACCTCCGGCGGGGCCACCGTGGACGACGTCCTCGACCGGCCGCAGGTGCTGCTGGCCGGCGGCCTCGTGCCGCCGCAGATCGAGGCCGTGCGATCGGACGCGGACCTGGTGACGATCACCGTCGGCGGCAACGACGTCGAGTACCTGCTCACCCTGCTGCGCTGCTCCTACCGGGTGTCTCCCGAGGCGGCGCCACCCGGCACCGGCGCCTTCTTCGGCACGCCGGTCGACGAGGCGGCCGTGCACGGGGCGCTCGCCGCGCTGCCGGCCAGGCTCGCCGATCTCGTGGGCGCCGTCCGCGGCCGGGCGCCGCGGGCCCGCGTCCTGCTGGTCGACTACCTGACGATCCTCCCCGAGGACGCCGGCTGCGCCCGGCTGCCGATGAGCGACGAGGACGTGCGGCTGTGCACCGGCATCGGCCGGCGGCTGGAGACCGCGACGGCCCTGGCGGCGCAGTTCTCCGGCGCCGAGCTGGTGCGGGCCTCGGCGATCAGCCGCGACCAC
Organism: Geodermatophilus sp. SYSU D00691; assembly: GCF_054050275.1. Classification (NCBI taxonomy): domain Bacteria; kingdom Bacillati; phylum Actinomycetota; class Actinomycetes; order Geodermatophilales; family Geodermatophilaceae; genus Geodermatophilus; species Geodermatophilus sp. SYSU D00691. The sequence goes on along the minus strand of NZ_JBJGYZ010000002.1, from coordinate 57,847 downwards.
ACGGTCTGCGACCCCGAGCCGTGGGTCACCGGCTGGGAGTTCGGCGACGTGCTCGCCGGCGGGGTCGGCCCGTACCACCCCAACGCGGCGGGGATGCGCGCCGTGGCCGGCCTGCTGGTCGGCATGCTGGGCCGATGACGCCGCACGCCTGGGACGAGGGCACCTGGACCACGCCGCCGGTCGCGGTGACCGGGGACGGGCCCGACCTGCTGGTCACCGCCGCGGAGGGCAGCGACGCCTGGCGGCACACCGCGTACGGCTTCGTGCATGACGACGCGCACGCGCTGCTGGCGCCGCTGGACCACCCCGGCGCCGTCGAGGTCACCTTCGACGCCGCCTACGACCGGCAGTTCGACCAGGCCGGCCTCGTGCTGCGCGCCGACGCGGAGACCTGGCTGAAGACCGGCGTCGAGTTCTCGGACGGCGCTCCGCAGCTCGGCGCCGTCGTCACGCTGGGCCGGTCGGACTGGTCGGTGGCGCCGGTGCCCGGCTGGGCCGGCCGGGCGGTGACCGTGCGGGCCAGCCGCGCCGGCGACGCCGTCACGATCCGGGCGCGGGTGGACGACGAGCCGTTCCGGCTGGTGCGCGTCTGCCCCTTCCCGGAGGGCGGGCCGGTCGCCGCCGGGCCGTACTGCTGCGCGCCTACCCGGGCCGGGCTCGTCGTCCGCTTCCGCCGCTGGGCGACCGGGCCCGCCGACGCCGCGCTGCACTGAGGCCGGTCAGCGGTCGCTGAGCCGCTCCATCTCGTCGGGGTAACGCGCGCCCTGCACCTCGACGGCGGCCGCGGCCTCCTCGATGCGGGCCAGCTCGGCGGGGGACAGCGCGAGGGACGCGGCGGCGAGGTTCTCCTCCAGCCGGGCCAGCCGGCGCGTGCCCGGGATCGGCACGATCCACGGCCGCTGGGCGAGCAGCCAGGCGAGCGCCACCTGGCCCGGCGTCGCCCCCCGGTCGGCGGCGACGGCCGCCAGCAGGTCGACCAGCGCCTGGTTGGCCCGGCGCGCGTCCTCGCCGAACCGCGGGATGGTGCTGCGGATGTCGTCGCTGCCGAACGCCGTCGTGGGGCCGACGGCGCCGGTGAGGAAGCCCCGCCCCAGCGGGCTGAACGGCACGAACCCGATGCCGAGCTCCTCGAGCACCTCGAGCACCGCCCGCTCGGGCTCGCGGTACCAGAGCGAGTACTCGCTCTGCACCGCCGTGACGGGGTGGACGGCGTGCGCCCGGCGGATCGTCCGCGGGGACGCCTCGGACAGCCCGAAGTGGCGCACCGCGCCGGCCTCGACGAGCTCGGCCACCGCGCCGGCGACGTCCTCGATCGGCACGTCCGGGTCGACCCGGTGCTGGTACCAGAGGTCGATGTGGTCGACGCCCAGCCGGCGCAGCGAGCCCTCGGCCGCCCGGCGGACGTCGTCGGGGCGGCTGGACAGCCCGTCCGGACGACCGTCGCCGTCGTAGGCGAACCCGAACTTCGTGGCGAGGACGACGTCGTCGCGCACGGGGGCGAGGGCCTCGCCGACCAGCTCCTCGTTCACGAACGGGCCGTACACCTCGGCGGTGTCGAAGAGGGTGACCCCGCGGTCGGCAGCCGCCCGCAGCAGGGCGATCGCCTCCGCGCGGTCGGGCGGGGGGCCGTAGCCCTCGCTCAGCCCCATGCAGCCGAGCCCCAGCGCCGACACCTCGAGCCCCTGCCCCAGGGTCCGCGTCGGCAGCATCAGCCGGTGGGCGTGCCGGTGACCGGGGTGAGGTCGGGCGCGGCCGCGCCGCCGAGGCGCTCGCAGGCCAGCTCGCGGATGCGGAAGCGCTGCAGCTTGCCCGTCGCCGTCGTCGGCAGCTCGTCGAACACCAGGATGTGCCGCGGCCGCTTGAACGCCGCCAGCCCCTCCCGGCAGAAGGCGACCAGGTCCTCGGCGCTCGCGGTCGCGCCGGGCAGCAGGACCACGCAGGCCACCGGCTTGTCCAGCCCGTCGTCGTCCGGCACCGGGACGACGACCGCCTGGCCGACCGCCGGGTGCGCCCGCAGCCGCTCCTCGACCTCGGTGGGGGAGACCCAGATGCCGCCGGCCTTGATGATGTCGTCGGTGCGGCCGAGCGAGGAGTAGTAGCCGTCGGCGCTGCGCACGTAGGTGTCGCCGGTGCGCACCCACTCGCCCTGGAACACCCGCCGGGTGGTCGCCGTCCGCGACCAGTAGCCGGACGCGGCGCTGTCGCCCTTCACCCACAGGTGGCCGGGCGTCCCGTCGGGCACCGGCTGCCCGTCGTCGTCGAGGATCCGCGCCTCGTAGCCGGCCACGATCTCGCCGGTCGCGCCGGCGCGGGTCCGGCCCGGCCGGCCGCTGATGAAGATGTGCAGCATCTCCGTCGAGCCGATGCCGTCGAGCATCTCGACCCCGAAGGTCTGCGTGAACCGCTCGAAGAGCGCCGCCGGGAACGCCTCCCCGGCCGACACGCAGGCCCGCACCCCGGCGAAGGCGTCGGCCGGAAGCCCGGCGGCCAGCAGCGCCGCGTAGTAGGTGGGCCCGCCGAAGAACAGCGTCGGCCGGTGCTCGCGCAGCACCTGCGCGGTGCGGGCGGGCGCCGGCCGGGCGCGGTCGAGCACGGTGCTCGCACCCACCGAGAACGGGAAGGTCAGCGTGTTGCCCAGCCCGTACGCGAAGAAGAACTTCGCCACCGAGAACGTCACGTCGTCCGGACCGATCGCCAGCACGTCGCGCGCGTAGGTCTCGGCGGTGTCGCGCAGCGAGCCGTGCCGGTGCATCGCGCCCTTCGGCGTCCCCGTCGTCCCCGACGTGTAGAGCCAGAACGCCGGGGAGTCGGCCACCGTCGGGTAGGGCTCCGCGACGGCGTCGAGGAAGTCCGCGCCGGCGGCGGCGAACGAGTCCCACGACCGCACCCGCTTCCCGGGCACGTCGGGGAGGGCGTCCCCGGTCAGGACGACGACGTCGGCCAGGTCGCGCGCCCCGCCGACCGCCGGCGCCAGCTCGGCGAACTCCGAGGTGAGCACCAGCAGGCGGGCGCGGCTGTCGGCGGCGAGGGTCCGGACGTCGTGCGGCTTGAGCATGGTGCTCACCGGCACCGGCACGGCCCCGATGCGCAGCCCGGCGAGGAAGGCGGTGAGCAGCTCCGGGGTGTCGCCCATGCACAGCAGCAGGCGCTCCTCGGGCCGGACCCCGGCGGCGACCAGGGCGGCCGCGAACCGGTGGACGGCGTCGTCCAGCTCGCCGTAGCTGAGCGTGCGGACGCTGCCGTCGAGGTCGATCGCGGTGATCGCCCGCTTCTCGGGGGTGGCCCGGGCGTGCCGGGTGACCAGCCACTCGGCGGCGTTGAACGGCTCCCCGGTGACCGGCGCGGCGGCCGGGGCCTCGAGCGTGGACACGGCGGCCGTCCCTCAGAACCGCACGTAGTCGTACTCGACCGGCAGGTTGTTGATGCCGACCGGCGGCGGGCTGATCCAGCCGGCGAACTCGCCGGGCTCGTAGTGCGGCACCATCAGCGCGGCGACGCGGGCGTGGTCCTCGGCGGTGGGCAGCCACTCGTCGGCGTGCGCCTGCCAGGTCGCCTCGTCGAGCACCTCGCCGGTGGGCGAGACGTGCGTGCCGGCGAACGCGCCGACCTTGCGGTTGAAGCCCTGGTGCGGCAGGTACAGGCGCTCGTCGAGGCCGGCGGCCTCGAGCTCCTTGTTCCACTTCTTCACGCCGGCCCCGCAGTCGGCGGAGTAGTCGCTGCGCAGGTCGTAGTTGAGCGCGGTGAGCATCGGCACGGTGCGGGTGGTGATCCGGCCGTCCTCGACCACCGGGATGTCCATCGTGGCGTCGGTGAGCACGTGGTCGTCCTTGCGCCGGCTCTCCATCCAGCGCCCCTTGAGGCCGGCGGTGTAGTAGGCGGCGACGTTGGACGACGTCTCGGAGCCGAAGAGGTCCAGCGAGACCGAGTAGTGGAAGTTCAGGTACTTCTGGATCACCGACAGCGGGATGCCGCCGCGGTCCCAGATGTCGTCGGTGCCGTGCTGCTTCATCAGCTCGGCGGTCCGCTGGACGGTGCGCTGCACCCCCGTCGTCCCCACGAACATGTGGTGCGCCTCCTCGCGCAGCATGAACGTGCAGGTGCGGGCCAGCGGGTCGAACCCGGACTCCTTGAGCGTGCCGAGCTGGTACTTGCCGTCGCGGTCGGTGAAGTACGTGAACATGAAGAACGACAGCCAGTCGGTCGTCTCCTCGTTGAACGCGCCGAGGATGCGCGGGGAGTCGTAGTCGCCGGAGTTGCGCTTGAGCAGCTCCTCGGCCTCCTCGCGGCCGTCGCGGCCGAAGTAGGCGTGCAGCAGGTAGACCATCGCCCAGAGGTGCCGGCCCTCCTCGACGTTGACCTGGAACAGGTTGCGCATGTCGTAGAGCGACGGCGCGGTCATGCCCAGGTGCCGCTGCTGCTCCACCGACGCCGGCTCGGTGTCGCCCTGGATCACGATGAGCCGGCGCAGCTCCGACCGGTACTCACCCGGCACCTCCTGCCAGGCTGGCTCGCCCTTGTGCTGGCCGAAGCCGATCGTCCGGTCGGGGTCGCGCTCGGCGAGGAAGATGCCCCAGCGGTACTGCTCCATGGGCACCCGGTCGAAGTGCGCCCAGCCGTCGCGGCCGACCTCGATGGCGGTGCGCAGGTAGACGTCGTGGGTGGGGATGGAGGGGCCGAGGTTCTTCCACCAGTCGAGGAACTTCGGCTGCCAGCCCTCCAGTGCCCGCTGCAGCTTGCGGTCGCCGGCCAGGTCGACGTTGTTCGGGATGCGCTCGCTGTAGTCGATCCTCGACAGCGGCCCGGACGGCGCGGGGGACTCCCCGTGGACGGTGCCCTGCGTGGGGTTGGACTCGGTGGCCGGTGGGGTGGGTGGGTGAACGGTGCCAGTCATGCCCTCAGACCCGCTTCCTGTCGTAGTCGGCGCGCTTGCCGGTGCCGTAGCGGCGCAGCGCTCCCTCGGGGCCGGCGGCGTTGGGCCGCTGGAAGATCCAGTTCTGCCAGGCGGTGAGCCGGCCGAAGACCTTCGTCTCGGGCGTCTCGTGGCCGGCGAAGCGCAGGTTCGCCTCCATGCCGGTGAGCGCGTCGGGCGAGAAGCTGGCGCGCTCCTCGACCAGGAGGCGGATCTCGTCCTCCCAGTCGATGTCGTCGGGGGTGCCGGTCACCAGGCCCAGCTCGGCCGCGTCCGCGGCGAGCAGGTCGCGGCCGACGGCGGCCTCGGCGGCGGCCAGCTCGTCGGCGCTGCCGAGGAACCGGACCTGCAGGCGCGACAGGCCGTTGCTCATCGGCAGCAGGCCGGTGTTGAACGCGTCGAGCCGGAGGACGGCCGGCGGCGCCGGGTCGTCGTCGTCCTCGAACTGCCCCTCGAGCATGTACTGCCGGTCGGCGGCCAGCGCGATCTCGGCCAGCGTGCCGACGAAGCAGGAGCCGGGCTCGACCAGGGCGAACAGGCTGCGGCTGGTGGTGTCCAGGCGCTTGAGGGTGCGGCGGTAGAAGCCGACGGTCTCGGTGACCAGCCAGTCGTCGCGGTGCGCGAGCAGGAACTCGTCGTAGGCGGCGACGACGGCGGGGTCGCCCTCGGTGCGCAGCAGCCAGGTGCCGATCTCCAGCTCGTTGGTGCGCAGCCGCAGGATCGCGTCGTCGAGCTCGCGGGTGGCGGCCAGCAGCCAGGCGGCGTCGCCCTGCTCGTGCAGCTCCTCGACGCCGCCGGGGACGGTGGTCGGGCCGTGCACGGTGAGCGTCGCGGTGCCGGAGCCGCGGTCGAGGACCACGCGGACGTGCGGGTAGCGGGTGGTGTCGCCGTCCACCTCGCGCTGCAGCGGGGTCAGGCTGATGCCGGTGGTGCCGGCGCCGGGGCGGGTCGACGTGGCCGCGGCCTCGGCGGCGCGGCGGGCGATCTCGGCGTCGAAGTCGCGGGCCTTCACCGTGGCGTCGACCAGCCGCCACTCCACCGCGCGCCGGCCGCGGACCCCTTCGGCGGTGGTGGAGAAGACGTCGGCCAGGTCGCGGCGCACGCCGCGCTTGTCGACCACGCGGGTCAGCCCGCCGGTGCCGGGCAGCACGCCGAGCAGCGGCACCTCGGGCAGCGAGACGGCGGAGGAGTTGTCGTCGACCAGCACGATCTGGTCGCAGGCCAGCGCCAGCTCGTAACCGCCGCCGGCCGCGGCGCCGTTGACCGCGGCGAGGAACGGCAGCCCGGAGTGCGCGGAGGCGTCCTCGATGCCGTTGCGGGTCTCGTTGGTGAACTTGCAGAAGTTCACCTTCCAGCTGTGCGGGGAGGCCGCGAGCATCTTGATGTTCGCGCCGGCGCAGAACATCCGCTCCTTGCCGCTGGTCACGACGACGGCCTTGACCTCGGGGTGCTCGAAGCGGATCCGCTGGACCGCGTCGTGCAGCTCGATGTCCACGCCGAGGTCGTAGCTGTTCATCTTCAGCTCGTAACCCGGGACGATCCCGCCGTCCTCGGCGACGTCCAGGGTCAGGGTGGCGATCTCCCCGTCCACCGCCAGCCGCCAGTGCTTGTAGCGCTCCGGCGAGGTGTCGAAGGAGACCTCGGGCGGCGCCTCCGACGTCGTCGCCGGCCGGTCGTCGAGGGTGGTCACGGAGCCTCCAGGAGGGTGCGGGCCGACGTCCTCGCGGCCCATGCTGTCGTGCTACACGACGATGTGCAAGGCGCCGTCCATCTGTAGACAAGTGCCGCAGGTCACTATGGTAGGCGGGGACCGGCTGAGGAGCAGGCATGGCATCCACGCGCACGACGGCGACGACGCTCACCTGGGTCGAGGACGGCGACCCGCGCTGGGACCCCGACCGCGAGCGGGTGTTCGCCGGCGTGCCCGAGGCGGTGTTCCGCTCGGCCGGCCGCACCCCCGGCGAGCGGCTGGCCGGCGACTGGTGGCGGGCCGAGTCCGACGGCCGGGTCGTCGGCTACGGCTGGCTCGACGACGTGTGGGGCGACGCGGAGATCCTGCTGGCCGTCGAGGAGAGCGCGCGCGGCACCGGGGTGGGCGCCTTCGTGCTCGCCCGCCTGGAGGAGGAGGCCGCCGCGCGGGGGCTGAACTACGTGGTCAACGTGGTGCGCGAGACCCATCCCGACCGGGAGGCGGTGACCGCCTGGTTCGTCGCCCGCGGCTTCCGCGGCACCGACGACGGGCGGCTGCGCAAGCACGTCGCCGGCCGCCGTCCCGACGCCGGGACGCCGCAGGCCGACGACCCGCGCCGGGCGCGCTACGAGGCCGCGCGGGAGCGGGCCGCCGGCCGGCGCGGGCCGGACGAGCCGGCCGGCGGGGGAGACCTGGGCCCGGGGCACGAGGAGAGCGGCGGCTACGTCGACCCGGAGGACCACCGGTACTGACGCCGGCCGACGTCGACATCGGCGGTCTCGCACGCCTGGACGGCTCGAACCGTGCGAGACCGCCGATCTCGCCGGATGGGGCGGTACTAGCCGACGCCCAGCAGGGCGCGGGCCACGGAGCTGTCGCGGCGGAACTCCTGCGTGGGTGAGCGGTGCACCACCCGGCCCTTGTCCATGACGGCGATCTCGTCGGCCACGGCGAACGCCAGGTGCAGGTCCTGCTCGACCACCAGCAGCGTCACGCCCTCGGCCTTCATGTCGCCGACGACCTCGCCGATCCGGTCGACCAGCGACGGCGCCAGCCCGTCGGAGGGCTCGTCCATCAGCACCAGCCGCGGGTTGGTCAGCAGCGCGCGGGCGATCGCGAGCATCTGCTGCTCCCCGCCCGACAGCTGGCCGGCGCTGTGCCGCAGCCGCTCGCCGAGCCGTGGGAGCAGTTCCAGCACCCGGTCGACGGTCCACGGGCCGCGCCCCCGCCCGCGCCGGGCGGCGAGCGCCAGGTGCTCGGTGACGGTCAGCGGCGCCCACACCCGCCGGCCCTGCGGCACCAGCGCCACCCCCGCCCGGGCCACCACGTCGGGACGGCGGCCGGCGAGGTCGCGGCCGTCGAGCACGACCGCGCCCGCGGTGGCGTGCACCAGCCCCATGACGGTGTTCACCAGCGTCGTCTTGCCGACCCCGTTGCGGCCGAGCAGGCCGAGCACGCGACCGTCGGCGAGGTCGAGGTCGACGCCCTGCAGCACGCTGCTGCGGCCGTAGCCCGAGCGCAGCCCGCGGACCTCCAGCACTCAGCCCACCTCCAGCTGCGCCGGGCCGCTGTCGTCGAGGAAGAGCGCCCCGCGGTCGGTGCCGAGGTAGGCCTCCTGCACCGCGTCGCTGCGCCGCACCTCGTCGGGGCTGCCGGTGACCAGCACCCGCCCCAGGTGCAGCACGGTCATCGAGCCGGCGAGGGCGAACACCACGTCCAGGTCGTGCTCGACGATCACCAGGGTCACCGACTCGGGCAGCCCGCGCAGCAGCGCGACCAGCCGCGCGCTCTCGGCCGGCGACATCCCCGCCGCCGGCTCGTCGAGCAGCAGCAACCGGGGCTCGCAGGCCAGCGCCACCGCCACCTCGACCTGCCGCCGCTCGCCGTGCGAGAGCGCGGCCACCGGCACCTCGGCCCGCGCCTCGAGGCCGACGTCGGCCAGCAGCGCCCGGACCCGGTCGCGGGCGGCGCGCTGCCGGCGGGGGACGAGCGCGTGCCGCGACCCGTGCCGGCGCTGCGCGGCCAGCAGCACGTTCTGCTGCACGGTCTGGGTGAGGAACAGGCTGGAGTGCTGCATCGTCCGGCTGATGCCGAGCCGGGCGCGCTGCGGCTCCGACCGCCCGGTGACGTCGGCCCCGGCGAAGTGCAGGGTGCCGGCCGAGACGGGCATGGTGCCGGAGATCAGCTGGAACAGCGTGCTCTTGCCGGCGCCGTTGGGGCCGATCAGCGCGTGCCGGGCGCCGGCGGGCACCTCGAGCGTGACGTCGTCGACCGCGCGCAGCGCCCCGAAGGCGCGGCTCACCCCCTGCAGCGACAGCAGCGGCGCGGTCACGTCGTCCTCCTCCGGCGCACCAGCCCGGCGAGGCCGGCGACCCCCTGGGGCAGCACGTACACCGCGATGACGAAGACGATCCCGAGCACCAGCGGGCCGTGGCCCTCCAGGGTCGGGCCGAGCGCGTCGCGGACCAGGACGACGACCGCCGCGCCGAGCACCGGCCCCCACAGCGAGCCCGCGCCGCCGAGGATGACGGCGAGCAGCGCGAGGGCGCCGGTGGTGAACCCGGCCTCCGCCGGGGTCACCAGCCGCACGAGGGTGGCGTACATGCCGCCGGCCATCCCGGCGAAGCCGCCGGCCAGCACGAAGGCGCCGAACTTGTACCAGAACGGCGAGTAGCCCAGCGACCGCATCCGCGGCTCGTTGTCGCGGATGCCGCGCAGCACGCCGCCGAACGGCGAGGCGGCGATCAGCCACAGCAGGACGAAGCCGGCCAGGAACAGCGCCAGCATGTACCAGTACACGTAACCGGCCAGCACCACCGGCTCGCCGCCCAAGCGGACGGCGGGGATGCCGTAGAGGCCGTTGGAGCCGCCGGTGACGTCGTCGAGCCGCGTGGCCAGCTGGAACGCCAGCTCGCCGATGGCCAGGGTGAGCATCAGGAAGAAGACGCCGGAGCTGCGCACCGCCAGCCAGCCGGTGGCCGCCGCGGCGACCGCGCCGGCGCCGGCGGCGAGCAGCACCGGCACCGGCCCAGCGGCGGTCCAGTGGATGGCGACCAGCCCGGCGGTGTAGGCCCCGACCCCGAAGTACGCGGCGTGGCCGAGCGACGGCAGCCCGGTGACGCCGACCAGCAGGTCGAGGCTGACGGCGAACAGCGCGAACACCAGGATCCGGCCGAGCACCGTGGTGCCGAACGGGTCGACGAACAGCGGGACGGCCACCAGCGCCAGCACGACCGCCAGCCCGGCGACGGCGGCCGGCCACCCCGGCCGCGGAGGAGCCGGTGCGGCGGCGACGGGGGCGGTGCCCGGCGCCTCCGTCGTCGCCGGGTCGACCGAGGCGCTCATGTCCCGGCCAGCTTCCGGGGACCGAACAGCCCCCGCGGGCGGACGACGAGCACGACGGCGAGCGTGCCGAACAGGACGAACGAGGAGACGTCGGGCAGCAGCGCCCGGCCCAGCGACTCGACCTGGCCGATCAGCAGCGCCCCGATGAAGGCCCCCTTGACCGACCCGAGCCCGCCGATCACCACGACGACCAGGGCCAGGATGAGGATCGTGTCGTCCAGCCCGGGCCGGGCGCCGTACACCGGCGCCCCCAGGACGCCGGCCAGCGTGGCCAGCATCGAGCCGATCCCCAGGACGGCGACCTTGACCTTGCGGTTGTCGATGCCCATCGCCGAGACCATCTCGCGGTCGGCCACGCTGGCCCGCACCAGCGCGCCCACCGACGTCCGCTCGACCACCAGCCAGACGACGACGGCGAGCACCACGCCGATCGCGATCAGCAGCAGCCGGTAGGTCGGGTAGGAGTTGCCGGCGACCGACACGCTGCCGTCGAGCCCGGGCGGCGCGGCCACGCTCAGCGCGTCGTTGCCGTACACGATGGAGAGCACCTCGGCGACGATCAGCGAGACGCCCAGGGTGAGCAGCGCCTGGTCGAGGATCGGCCGCCGGGCCAGCGGCTCGGTCATGACCGACAGCCCCGCGCCGGCGACCAGCCCGACGACGGCGGCCAGGCCCAGCGCGCCCAGGAAGGCGCCCCAGGTGGCGCCGCCGCCGAGCAGGTCCCAGGCCAGGTAGGCACCGACCAGGTAGAGCGCGCCGTGGGCCAGGTTGAGCACGTCCATCATCCCGAAGACGATCGACAGCCCGAGGGCGAGGATGAACAGCAGCGATCCGATGGCGAAGCCGTTGAGGATGCTGACGAGGTTGGCGTCCAGCCAGCCGATCACGAGCGCTCAGGCCCCCGGCTGGGCGTACACGCCGAGCTCCTCGACGACGCTGTTGATCAGCGTGCCGCCGTCGTCGGTGACCTCCCGCAGGTAGACCGCCTGCTCGGGGGACTGCCCGCTGAAGCTCCACGGCCCGCGCGGGCTGTTCGCGATCTCGCCGAGCCCCTCCAGCGCCGCGGAGACCGAGTCGCCGCTGAGGTCGTCGGCCTCGGCCAACGCCTGGTCGAGCACGTTCGCGGTGTCGAACGTCGTCATCGCGAAGACCGTCGGCAGCTCGTCGTACGCCTCCTGGTAGGCCTGCACGAACTCCGTGTTGGCGTCGTTCTCGATCTCGGTCGAGTAGTGCAGCGTCGTCTGCACGCCGACCGCGGACTGGCCCTGCGCCTCGAGCACGCTGCCCTCGGTGAGGAAGCCCGAGCCGTAGAGCGGGATGGTGTCCTTGAGCCCGAACGAGTCGTACTGCTGCACGAAGCTCACCGCCTCGCCGCCGGAGTAGAAGACGAAGGTGGCGGCCGCCCCCGAGGACTGGATGCCGGAGAGGAACGGCTGGAAGTCCTGCGTCGTCCCGAACGGGGTCAGCGCCTGGCCGGCGACCGTGCCCCCGCCGGCCTCGTAGGCCTCGGTGAAGCCGGCGACGACCTCCTGGCCGGCCGCGTAGTCCGGCGCCATGACGTAGACCGGGCCGACCCCCTCGGCGGCGAGGTGCTCGCCCATGGCCGAGGCGATCTGCGCGTTGGTGAACGAGGTGCGCCACACGTACGGCGACGCGGCGTCGGCGGTGATGGCGCCGGCGCCGGCGTTGGCCACGACGAGCACCTTCTGCGCCTCGGCGAACTGCTCGGCCGCACCCAGCGCGGTGGCCGAGTTGACGATGCCGACGACGACGTCGACCTGGTCCTGCTGCAGCAGGCGCTGCACCGCCGGCACCCCGGTGTCGGGCCCCTCGCCCTCGTCGGCGACGACGGTCTCCACCTCGTAGCCGCCGAGCGTGCCGTCGTTCTGCTCCAGCCAGAGCTCCCAGCCGTTCTGCATGTCCTCGCCGAGCGGGGTGTAGACGCCCGCCTGCGGGATCACCAGGCCGACCTTGATGCTGCCGCCGCCCTCGCCCCCGTCGCCGCCGCCGCCCCCGCCGTCGTCGTCCCCGCCGAGGCTGCCGCCGCCGCACGCGGCCACCGCCACGGTCAGCACACCGGCGCCGGCGGCGGCGAGGAGGCGGCGCCGGGAACGGGAGGTCAACGCCATCGCGGGCTCCTGCGGGTCGGGTCCGACGTGCTACAGACGTGCGCCGAGCGTTGACGCATGCTGTAGAAGTCGGATCCGGTGTGTCAAGGGTCACAGCGCGTTCGCCGGGTCTCGTGACCGGATCGATGCCCCGCCGGGGTGGTGCGCCCCGGAGGGACGGCGGGGACGGGAGGGCCGGGTGCCACGATGGACGCCGTGAACCCCGCGCCGGTCGAGGAGCTCGACGAGGTCGAGCCCGTCCCGGCCCGGCGCGAGCTGGGCGCCGGCAGCGCCCGGAGCCTGCTGCTCACCGTGCTCGGCGAGTTCGTGCTGCCCGCGGCGCAGCCGGTGTGGACGGCGACCCTGCTGGAGCTGCTCGGCGAGCTCGACGTGGCCGAGAAGGCGGCCCGGCAGGCCATCATGCGCACCGCCGACTCCGGCTGGATCGAGGCGCGGCGGTTCGGGCGCGAGACCCGCTGGGGGCTGACGCCGTCCGGCGTCGCCCTGCTGCGCGAGGGCACCGAGCGGATCTACGGCTTCGCCGCGCCCGAGCAGCCGTGGGACCACCGCTGGCTGGTGCTCAGCGTCGGGGTGCCCGAGAACAACCGGGCCCTGCGCTCGCGGCTGCGCACCCGGCTGGGCTGGGTCGGCCTCGGCTCGCCGCGGGCCGGCACGTGGGTGACACCCCGGGTCGACCGGGAGGCGGCGGCGCGCACGGTGCTGGAGGAGCTCGGCCTGCTGGCGGGCAGCTGGTCGTTCGTGGCCACCGCCGGCGCCGTGGGCGACGAGCGCTCGCTCGTCCGGGCCGCGTGGGAGCTCGACGCGGTGGAGGAGCGGTACGAGGACTTCCTCGAGCTGGTAGGCCGCCGCCGGCCGCGGACCGACCGGCAGGCCCTGCTGGCCCAGATCCGGCTCGTGCAGGAGTGGCGCCGCTTCCCGCTGCTCGACCCCGGCCTGCCGCGCGAGCTCCTGCCGCCGCGCTGGAGCGGGCACCGGGCCGCCGAGGTCTTCCGCGAGCGGCACGCCGCCTGGGCCCCCCGGGCGCAGGCCGCGTGGGCGGAGCTCAGCCGGGCTCGCTGACCGCCGCGGGGATGCGAGCGGGCACCACGACGAGGGCCACGCCCAGCGCGGTCAGCCCGATGCCGACCAGCGAGACCGGCGCCAGGCGCTCGCCGAACACCAGGTACGCCTCGACCGCGGTGGCCGGCGGGACCAGGAAGTAGAGGCTCGACACGCTCGCCGCGCTGCCGCGGCGCAGCAGCAGCAGGAGCAGCAGCACCGCGCCGAGCGACAGCACGACGACCAGCCAGACGAAGGCGGCGACGAACTCGCCGGTCCACTCGATGCGCAGGTCCTCGGTGGCCAGGGCGATCGCGAGCAGCAGCACCGCCGACGCCGCGTACTGCACCGCCGTCCCCCACAGCAGGGGCACGGCCTCGCCGTGCCGCTTCTGGAACACGGTGCCGTAGGTGCCGGCGGCCAGCGCGACGACGCAGGCCAGCAGCCCGGCCGGCGGCAGCGGCCCGACCGGGCCGGCGGCCAGCACCCCGGGGACGACGACGAGCGCGACCCCGACCAGGCCGAGCCCCAGCCCGACCCACTGCCGCGCGGTCGGCCGCTCGCCGAGCACCCGGGCGGCGAGGACGGCGACCAGCACCGGCTGCAGGCTCACCACCACCGCCGACACCCCGGCGGGGACCCCGATCGAGATCGCGTAGAAGACCCCGCCGAGGTAGCCGGCGTGCAGCAGGAGCCCGGCGACGGCCGCCTGCCCGTACTGCGCGCCGCGGGGCCGGGCCGAGCGCAGCGCGGCGGCGATGCCGGCCAGCAGCACCGCGGCCAGCGCGAGCCGGACGCCGAGGAAGGTGAACGGGTCGGCGTAGGGCAGCCCGTACTTCGCGCCGACGAACCCGGTGCTCCACAGCAGCACGAACAGCGCGGGGGCGCCGACGCGCTGCAGCCTGCTCACGGGGTCCAGCGTGCATGGCGGGTGCGCGGCTCGCCGCGGCGGATCAGCTCCAGCCGGGGCCGCGGCCCGTCGCTGCGGCCGGTCTGCGGCCGCCGGCTGCCGGCCCGGAACGGCGCGGGCCAGGTGGCGCCCGGCCCGGCCCACTCCTGCTCGGCCGCGGCGTGCAGCGTCCACTGCGGGTCGTAGAGGTGCGGCCGGCCGAGCGCGCACAGGTCGGCCCGCCCGGCCAGCAGGATGGAGTTGACGTCGTCGTGGCTGGAGATCGCGCCCACGGCGATCACCGCGACGCCGAACTCGCGGCCCACCTCGTTGCGGATCCGGTCGGCGTACGGGGTCTGGTAGCTGCGGCCGAACGCCGGGCGCTCCTCCTTGACCACCTGGCCGGTGGAGACGTCGATGCCGTCGGCGCCGTGCTCGGCGAAGGCGCGGGCCACCGCCACCGCGTCGTCCACGTCGGTGCCGCCCTCGCACCAGTCGGTCGCCGAGATCCGCACGGTCATCGGCCGCCCGGCCGGCCACACCTCGCGGACGGCGTCGAACACCTCCAGCGGGTAGCGCAGCCGGTTCTCCAGCGGACCGCCGTAGCGGTCGGTGCGGCGGTTGGACAGCGGCGAGATGAACGACGACAGCAGGTAGCCGTGCGCGCAGTGCAGCTCGAGCAGGTCGAAGCCGGCGCGTGCGGCCGCCCGGGCGTTGGCGACGAACTGCTGGCGGATCCCCGCCAGCTCGCTCTCGGAGAGCTCCCGCGGCACCTGGTTGGCGGGGGAGTAGGGGATCGGCGACGGGCCGACGACCTCCCAGTTCCCGTCGGGCAGCGGCTCGTCGATGCCCTCCCACATCCGCTTCGTCGAGCCCTTGCGGCCCGAGTGGCCCAGCTGGACGCCGATCCGCGCGTCGGTGTGCCCGTGCACGAAGTCGACGACCCGGGTCCAGGCCCGCTCCTGCTCCGCGGTGTACAGGCCGGTGCAGCCCAGGCTGATCCGCGCCTCCGGGCTGACGCACACCATCTCGGTCATCACCAGCCCGGCGCCGCCGAGCGCCTTGCTGCCCAGGTGCACCAGGTGGAAGTCGGTCGGCAGCCCGTCCTCGCCGGAGTACATGTCCATCGCGGAGACGACGACGCGGTTCTTCAGCTCCAGCTCCCCCAGGCGGAAGGAGTGGAACATCGGCGGCCGCGGCGTCGTCGGCTCGGGCTGGCTGCGCGCGAACCAGGCGTCGACGCCGGCGACGAACTCGGGGTCGCGCAGCCGCAGGTTCTCGTGGGTCACCCGGCGGCTGCGGGTGACGATGTTGAACGCGAACTGCTCGGGGTCCTGGTGCACGTAGTGCCCGATGTCCTCGAACCACTGCATGCTGGCCTTGGCCGCGCGCTGGGTGGAGAGCACGACCGGCCGCCGTTCTTCCTCGTAGGCGGTCAGCGCGGCGTCGAGGTCGGGCTGCTCGTGCAGGCAGGCGGCCAGGGCGAGGGCGTCCTCCATGGCCAGCTTGGTGCCCGAGCCGATGGAGAAGTGCGCGGTGTGCGCGGCGTCGCCGATCAGCACCAGGTTGCCGTGCCGCCAGGTGCGGTTGGACAGCGACAGGAAGTTCAGCCACTTCGAGTTGTTGGCGAACACCCGGTGGCCGTCGAGGACGTCGGCGAACAGCTGCCGGACCAGCTCGATCGACTTCTCGTCGCTCTCGCCGGGCGCCAGGTCGACCGCCGCGACGTCGCCGAACGCCCGCTGCCACACCCGCTCGTGCATCTCGACGATGAACGTGCTGCCGGTGCGGTCGTACGGGTAGCCGTGGATCTGCATGACCCCGTGCGGGGTCTCCTCGACGTAGAACTTGAAGGCCTCGAACACCAGGTCGGTGCCCAGCCACATGTACCGGCTGTGCCGGGTCTCCAGCGTGGGGCCGAAGACGTCGGCGTAGCGGGCGCGGACCCGGGAGTTGGCGCCGTCGGCGGCGAGGACGAGGTCGGCGGTGCGGCGCAGCTCCTCGACGTCCGGTGCCTCGGTGCGGAAGTGCACCCTCACGCCGAGGTCGGCGCAGCGGCGCTGCAGGATGCCGAGCAGCTCCTTGCGGCTCATCGCGGCGAAGCCGTGGCCGCCCGAGGTGGTCACCGTGCCGCGGAAGTGGACGTCGATGTCGTCCCAGCGCGCGAAGTGCTGCTCCATCTCGCGGTGGACGACGGGGTCGGCGTGCTCGATGCCACCGAGCGTCTCGTCGGAGAAGACGACGCCGAAGCCGAAGGTGTCGTCGGGGGCGTTGCGCTCCCAGACCGTCACCTCGTGCGTGGGGTCGAGCTGCTTGACCAGGGCCGAGAAGTAGAGGCCGCCCGGGCCCCCGCCGACCACCGCGATGCGCATCCGTCGTCCCCTCAGCGCAGCCGGTAGCGCTGCAGCTTGCCGGTGTTGGTCCGCGGCAGCTCGTCGACGAACTCGACCACCCGCGGGCACTTGTACGGGGCGATGGCCTGCTTGGTGAACGCCCGCAGCTCCTCGGCGGTCACCTCGCCCGCGCGCTCGGGGTTGAGGACGACGAACGCCTTGACCACCATGCCGCGGTCGGGGTCGGGTGCCCCGACGACGGCGCACTCGACGACGTCCGGGTGGCCCAGCAGCGCCTGCTCCACCTCGGGGCCGGCGATGTTGTAGCCGGCCGAGACGATCATGTCGTCGGTGCGCGCCCGGTAGCGGAAGTAGCCGTCGGCGTCGCGGACGTAGGTGTCGCCGGTGTAGTTCCAGCCGTGCCGCACGTACTCGGTCTGCCGGTCACCGCCGAGGTAGCGGCAGCCGGTGGGCCCGCGGACGGCGAGGTGCCCCTCGGTGCCGTCGGGCACCGGGTTGCCGTCGTCGTCGAGCACCGCGGCGGTGTAGCCGGGGACGGCGCGGCCGGTGCAGCCGGGGCGGATGTCGTCGTCGGCGGCGGAGATGAAGATGTGCAGCATCTCGGTGGCGCCGATGCCGTCGATGATCTTCACCCCGGTCGCGTCGTGCACGGCCCGCCAGACCGCCTCCGGCAGCGTCTCGCCGGCCGACACCGCCCGGCGCAGGCCGGCGAGGCCGCGGGCCCACCCGCCGGCGACGACCGCCTTGTACATGGTCGGCGCGGTGAACAGCACCGTGACGCCGTGCGCCGCCACCGCCGCGGCCAGCTGCTCGGGGGTGGCCTTCTCGAGCAGCAGCACGCTGGCGCCGACGCGCAGCGGGAAGACGACGAGCCCGCCCAGGCCGTAGGTGAACGCGAGCGGCGGGGTGCCGGTGAAGACGTCGTCCGGCTCGGGCCGCAGCACGTGCGCCGAGAAGGTGTCGGCGATGGCCAGCACGTCGCGGTGGAAGTGCATGGTCGCCTTGGGCCGGCCGGTGGTGCCGGAGGTGAAGGCCAGCAGCGCCACGTCGTCGGCGGCGGTGTCGACCGGGGGGAAGCCGGTCGGCCGGGCGGCGGCCCGGGGGAGCAGGTCGTCGTGCCCGTCGCCGCCGAACGCGACGGTGGTCAGGCCGGGGACGGCGGCCCGCTCCAGGTCGGCCAGCAGCCGGGCGTCGCACAGCGCCACGGCGGGCCGGCTGATCTCGGCCACGGTGGCCAGCTCCGCGGCGCGCAGCAGTGGCATCGTCGTCACCGCCACCGCGCCGGCCCGCAGGACGGCGAACCAGCAGGCGACCAGCCACGGCTCGTTGAACCCGCGCAGCAGCACCCGCGTGCCGGGGACGACGCCGAGCTCCTCGACCAGGACGGCGGCGATCCGCTCGGCGTGCGCGCGCAGGTCCCCGTAGCTCCAGGAGGTGCCGTCGGGGGTGCGCAGGCACGGCCGGTCCGCGCCGAGCCGGTCGATGGTGGCGTCGAGCAGCTCGGCGGCGCAGTTGAGCCGCGGCCCGTAGGGCAGGTCGCCGAGGTCGAGCACCGGCCACTGCTCCCGGGGCGGCAGGTGCTCGCGGCAGAAGGGGTCGACGTGGGCCGAGGGGGTGAGGGCGGCGGGGGTGAGGGTCATGGGGACCTCCCGGCAGCGGCCGCCGGCGCAGCGGTGGGCCGGCGGCACCGTGGGGCCAGTATGCCGCCGTCCTGACGGGAGTCAACGGGACGCCATGGAGCACCTATCGTGACCTCGTGACCGTCGTCCAGGAGGCAGCCGCGGGGGCCGGCCTGCAGCCGCGGCAGCTCATCGTGACGCTGTACGGGCTGTGGGCCCGGCAGCGCGGCGGCTGGCTGTCGGTGGCGTCGGTCGTGCGGCTGATGGCCGACCTCGGGGTCGACGAGCCCGCCGTCCGGTCGTCGATCTCGCGGCTCAAGCGGCGCGGCCTGCTGGTGGCCCGCCCGGAGGCCGGCGTCGCGGGCTACGCCCTGTCGGCCGACGCGGTGGAGGTGCTCGCCGAGGGCGACGCGCGCATCTTCGGCCGCCGCCGGGCCGAGGTCGGCGACGGCTGGCTGACCGTCGTCTTCTCGGTGCCCGAGTCGGAGCGCGACCGGCGGCACCGGCTGCGGGTGGAGCTGACCCGCCTGGGCTGCGGCACGGTGGCGCCCGGCGTGTGGATCGCCCCCGGCCACCTCACCGACGAGGTGACCGAGGTGCTGCACCGGCGCGGGCTCGACGGCTACGTCGAGCTGTTCGCCGGCCGGCACGTCGGCTCCGGCGACCCCGCGGCGGACGTGGCGCGGTGGTGGGACCTCCAGGCCCTGCAGGCCCGGTACGCGGAGTTCCTGGAGCGGCAGGAGCCGGTGCTGCGGCGCTGGTCACCGGAGACGGCGTTCGCCGACCACGTGCGGCTGGTCACCGACTGGCGGCGGCTGCCCTACGCCGACCCCGGCCTCCCGCTGGCGCTGCTGCCCGCCGGCTGGAACGGCGCCCGCGCCGCGGACCTCTTCGTCGAGCTGAGCGCCGTCCTCGCCGCACCGGCGGAGGTCCACGCCACGCGCGTGCTCGGTTAGCCGGGGACGACGGCGGTGCCCTGCACCTCGACCAGCGCCTCGTCGTCCCAGAGGCGGGCCACCCCGATGCCGGCCATCGCCGGGTAGTCGCGGCCGACCAGCCGCCGCCACACCCCGCCGATCTCGCCGGCGTGCGCCCGGTAGTCGGCGAGGTCGACGGCGTAGACGGTGAGCGAGACGAGGTGCGCCGGCTCGCCGCCGGCGGCGCGCAGCGCGGTGAGCAGGTTGCCCAGCGCCCGCTCGAACTGGGCGACCACGCCCTCGCCGACGATCCGCCCGTCGGCGTCCATCGCCGTCTGCCCGGCCAGGAACACCGTCCGCCCGGGGCCGGCGACGACGGCGTGCGCGAAGCCCGCCGGCCGCGCCAGCTCCGGTGGGTTGACCCTTTCGCTCACGACGTCCATGGTTCGCCTCCGCGGGGCGCTCCGCTCCTCGCTCGTTCCTCGCTGCGATGCTCACGCCCCTGTCGGCTCACGACTGCACCGCCCCTCCGTCCACGTCGATGCCCTGCCCCGTGATCGCCGCGTTCGCCACGCACAGCAGCACGGCGTCGGCGACCTCCTCCGGCGTGACCAGCCGGCCGATCGGCTGCCGGCGCACCAGCGCCTCGCGGGCCTGCTCCGCCGTCCGGCCGGTGGTGGCGCTGATGTTCTCGACGGTCCGGTCGGTCATCGGGGTGTCCACGTAGCCGGGGCAGACGGCGTTGACGGTCACCCCGGTGCGCGCCACCTCGGCCGCCGCCGAGCGGACCAGCCCGAGCAGGCCGTGCTTGGACGCGGTGTAGGCGGCCACGTAGGGGTCGCCGCGCTTGGCCGCGATCGACGCGACGGCGACGACGCGGCCCCAGCCCTGCTCGACCATCGGCGGCAGCGCCCGGCGGAGCAGGCGGAACGGCGCGGTGAGGTTGACCGCGAGCATCCGGTCCCAGTCGGCGTCGGTGGTGCGGGCCAGCGGCGCGGAGGTCGCGGCGCCGGCGTTGAGGACCAGCACCTCCACCGGCCCGCCCCACTCCTCCTCCACGCGGCCCAGCACGTCCTCCGCGGCGGGGGGACCGGTGAGGTCGGCCGGGACGACGAGGGAGGGACCGGCCAGGCCGGCGGCGACCGCGGCGAGCTCGTCGGCGCTGCGCGCGGTGAGCGCGACGGAATGCCCCTCGGCCGAGAGCCGGCGGGCCACCGCGGCGCCGATGCCGCGCCCCGCGCCGGTCACCAGGCAGCGGCGGGCGGGCATGCGGCGGAGGTTGCCACCCCTCCGTTACGACCGTCAACATGACGACATACCGGCGTCCGGCGGAGGGGATCGCATGCGGCTCGAGGAGTTCACCGACGTCCGGTACGCCGTGGAGGAGGACAACCACGCGGTCATCACCATCGACCGGCAGGAGCGGATGAACTCCTTCCGCGGCCGCACGGTCGACGAGCTGATCGCGGCGTTCAAGCACGCCTGGGCCGACCGCCGGGTGGCCGCGGTGATCCTGACGGCGACGGGGGAGCGGGCATTCTGCACCGGCGGCGACGTCAAGGAGCGGGCCGAGACCGGCGGCTACGGCGAGACCGAGTGGGGCACCTTCGAGATCGAGCGGCTGCACCGCATCATCCGCGACATCCCCAAGCCGGTGATCGCCGCGGTGAACGGCATCGCGATCGGCGGCGGCCACGTGCTGCACGTGCTGTGCGACCTGACCGTCGCGGCCGAGAACGCCACGTTCGCCCAGGCCGGCCCGCGGGTGGGCTCGTTCGACGCCGGCTTCGGCACGGCGTACCTGGCCCGCGTGGTGGGGGAGAAGCGGGCCCGCCAGATCTGGTTCCTGCTCGACCGGTACGACGCGGCCACCGCCGAGCGCTGGGGGCTGGTCAACGCCGTCGTCCCCCAGGAGGAGCTGCTGGACACGGCGCGCGAGTGGGCGCGCAAGATCGGCTCCTACTCGCCGACGGCGATCCGGTTCCTCAAGCACTCGTTCAACGCCGACACCGACCACCAGAGCGGGATCTCCCACCTGGCCTTCGACGGGCTCGAGCAGTTCGTGCACAGCGAGGAGGGCATGGAGGGCGCCCGGGCGTTCGCCGAGAAACGGCCGCCGGACTTCAGCCCCTACCGCTGAGGCAGGATCGGGAGCCGTGCTCGACGGACACGTCCTGGTGGACGCGCACGTGCACGTCCCGGTGCTCGGCTCGCTGGCCCCGGCGTGGGTCGACTGGGCGCGGCAGTTCGGCCGCCCGGGCGTGCTCGAGGAGGTCTGGCGGCCCGACGGCACGCCCGACCCGGCGGCGCTGGACCGGCTGTTCGCCGCCGAGGGCGTCGACGTCGCCCTGCTGTTCTGCGAGTACAGCCCCAAGGCCACCGGCTACCAGCTCTTCGACGACCTGCTGCCGCTGGTCGAGGCCAACCCGCGGCGGTTCCGGCCGGTGGCCAACGTCAACCCGCACCTGCACTTCCCGATCGCCCGCGAGCTGACCCGCCAGCTCGACCTGGGCGCGGCCGCGCTGAAGATCCACCCGGTGCACGGCGGCTTCCGGGCCGACGACGCCGCGCTGTACCCGGCCTACGCGGTGCTGGTGGAGCGCGGCGTGCCGCTGGTGGTGCACTGCGGCACCAGCAGCTTCCCGGGGTCGACCAACGCCTACGCCGATCCGCAGCTGCTCGACGCGGTGCTGCGCGACTTCCCCGACCTGCAGGTGGTGCTCGCCCACGGCGGGCGCGGCTGGTGGTACGACGCCGCGGCGTTCCTCGCCGTCTCCCGGCCCAACGTGTGGATCGAGCTGTCCGGCCTGCCGCCCAAGCGGCTGCCCGAGTACTACGCCCGCTTCGACCTCGCCCGCCTGGCGCGCCGGTTCATCTACGGCACCGACTGGCCCGGCGTGCCCGGGCAGGCGGCCAACGCCCGCGCCGTGGCCGGCCTGGGCATCCCCGACGACGTCGTCCCGCTGGTGTGGGGCGGCAACGCCCTGCGGGTCTACGCCGGCCTCGACCCCGCCTGAGCTCCGCGTCGCACGGCGCGGCGCAGGAACGCGCTTGCTTCTATACGTACATGTATGCATATACTTCTGCCGTGCCTATGATGGTCCCGTGCCGAACAAGACGATCTACGTCTCCGACGCCGACCTGCCCGTCTTCCAGCGGGCGCAGGAGCTCACCGGGGGCAACCTCTCGGCGGCCATCTCCAAGGCCCTGCGCCGGCTGGTCGAGGTCGAGGAGGGCCGCCTCGAGGGGTTCGAGGAGGTCACCGTCCGCGTCGGGGTGGAGCCCGGGAGGCTGCAGCGCTTCCAGGGGGTCCGGCTCGTCGACTGGCACCGGACCGGCAGCGGCGGCAGCGGCGGCGAGGAGCGCTTCCGCGTCTACCGCACCCGCACCGGCAAGTTCGCCGTGCACGTCTCGCTCCCCAAGGGGTTCGTGCACAAGGCCGGCAAGGACGGCCAGCTGACCGGCTGGCGCAAGCACTTCGCCGCCGACCAGCAGTGGGGCGAGACCCCCGCCGTGGCCACCCTCGAGGTCTTCGACACCTTCGAGGAGCTCCAGGCGGCGGTCCCGGCCGAGCTGGCCGCACTGGTGGAGGCCTACGCGACCCAGCCCGAGGTCGAGGACCTCGACATCTGACGCTCCCGGCGCCGCCGGGAGTGCCCCCGGCAACGCCCCGAGGAGCGATCATGCCCACCAGTCCACCCCCGGCGATCGAGGTCGCCGGCCTGTCCAAGCGCTACGGCGACCAGACCGTGCTCGCCGGCCTGGACCTCGCGGTGCCCGCCGGCACCGTGACCGCCCTGCTCGGCCCGAACGGGGCCGGGAAGACCACGACCGTCTCGATCCTGGCGACCCTGCTGCCGGCCGACAGCGGCACCGCCCGCGTCCTCGGCCACGACGTCGCCCGCGAGCCGCAGGTCGTGCGGCAGCTGATCGGGGTGACCGGCCAGCTGTCGGCCGTCGACCCGCTGCTGACGGCCACCGAGAACCTGCGCCTGATGGCCGACCTGTTCCACCTGCCCCGCGCGGAGGGCCGCCGCCGCACCACCGAGCTGGTCGAGCGCTTCGGCCTGGCCGACGCCGGCCGCAAGCAGGCCCAGCAGCTCTCCGGCGGCATGCGCCGCAAGCTCGACCTGGCGATGACCCTGGTCGGGGGGCCGCAGGTCGTCTTCCTGGACGAGCCCACCACCGGCCTCGACCCGCGGGCCCGCCGGGAGCTGTGGGACCAGGTGCGCGGCCTCGTGGCCGGCGGCGTGAGCGTGCTGCTGACCACCCAGTACCTCGACGAGGCCGACCAGCTGGCCGACTCCGTCGCCGTCCTGCACGAGGGCCGCCTGGTCGCCCACGACACCCCCGCCGGCCTCAAGGCGGCCCACGACGCCGGCTCGCTCGACGACGTCTTCCTCGCCCTGACCGAGTCCCATCACGACGTGAAGGAGGTGGCGTGATGACCGCCGCCGTCGCTCCCGCCCCCGTCGGCCTGCCCGCGGGGCCCTCCGCCCCGGCCCGCGCCGCCGGCGACCTGCTGACCATGACGCGGCGCAGCATGCTGCGGATGGTCCGCTACCCCTCGCTGAGCCTGCAGCTGGTCGTCATGCCCGTCGTGCTCCTGCTGCTGTTCGTCTACGTCTTCGGCGGGGCGTTCGGCGCCGGCGTCGACGCCGGCACGGCGACCGGCGCGGCCGGTCGGTCGGCGTACCTGGACTACATCACGCCGGCGATCCTAGTGATCACGGCCGCCGCCATCGCCCAGGCCACCGCGATCACCGTGGCCATGGACATGACCGGCGGGATCGTCACCCGGCTGCGCACCATGCCGGTCGCGCCCGTCGCCGTCCTGGGCGGGCACGTCATCGGCGCGGTCGTGCAGACGCTCCTGGCCGGCGCCGTCGTGCTCGGCGTCGCCGTCGCGCTGGGCTTCCGGTCCGGCGCCGACGCGCTCGGCTGGCTGGGGCTGGTGGGCTTCTTCACCCTGTTCGGGCTCATGCTCACCTGGCTGACCGTGGCGATGGGCGCCGCGGCGCGCTCGGTCGAGTCGGCGTCGAACACCCCGATGATCCTGATGCTGCTGCCCTTCTTCGGCAGCGGGTTCGTCCCGGTGGAGACCATGCCCGCGGCGGTCCGCTGGTTCGCCGAGAACCAGCCGTTCACGCCGATCATCGAGACCGTCCGCGGTCTGCTGGCCGGGACCGCGATCCCGGCGTCGACGGTGTGGACGGCGATCGCCTGGTGCGTGGGCCTGAGCGTCGTCGGCTGGCTGTGGGCCCGCGCCGCCTACCGCCGTCCCCGCGCCGCCGCCTGATCTCGGGGCGTCAAACACCTGGGGCCCGGAACCGTGGCGGTTCCGGGCCTCGGGCGGCGGTGCAGCTACGCGGGGACGGGTGCCTCCCGCGGGTCGTCGTCCCGGTCGTCGGTCCGCTCGACCACCACGCGCTCGTCGACGACGTCGACCGGCGCGGTGAGCCGGGCCAGCTCCTCCTCGGACTCCACCGCCTCGCCGCGGGCGACCATGCCGGCGATCTCGGCCAGCGGGATCTCCTTGAGCAGGAACGCCAGGACGACGGCGACGAGCAGGATCGGCACGAGGTACCAGAACACCGGGGCGAGCGAGTCGGCGTACGCGTCGACGATCGCCGTCTTCAGCGGCTCGCCGGCCGCCTCGACCGCTGCCGGGGTGAGCGTGTCGGCCGAGGTGATGCCGGCCTGCACCGCCTGCGCGCCGTTCTCGGTCAGCGCGCCGACCAGGTGGTCGGCCAGCCGGCTGGTGAACAGCGTGCCGAACAGCGCGATGCCGAGGGTGGCGCCGACCTCGCGGAAGTAGTTGTTCGTGGAGGTCGCGGTGCCGATCTGCTCGGCCGGGACGGCGTTCTGCGCGGCCAGGACGACGTTCTGCATGATCAGGCCGAGCCCGGCGCCGAGCGCGAAGAACATCAGGCCGATCGTCCACAGCGACGTCGCGCCCGACAGCGTCGTCATCCAGACCATCGTGGCCGCGATGACCGCGGCGCCGGCGATCGTGAAGACCTTGTAGCGGCCGGTCCTCGCGATGAACGACGCCGAGCCCTGGATGGTCAGGATGATGCCGGCGGTCATCGGCAGCATGAGCAGGCCGGAGTTGGCCGCCGACAGGCCCGAGCTCATCTGCAGGAACGTCGGCATGAACGCGACCGCGGAGAACATGCCCAGGCCCACGGCCATGCCGAGCGCGGTCGCCACCACGAAGGTGCGGTTGCGGAACAAGCCTAGCGGGATGATCGGCTCGGCGGCCCGCCGCTCGACCAGCACGAAGGCCACGGCCGAGACGACGAGCGCGGCCAGCCACGCGAGCGTGACCCCGGCGCCCCAGCCGTCGCTGCCGCCGAAGTCGGTGAACATGATCAGCGACGTGGTGGTGGCCGACAGGGTGACGATGCCGGCGTAGTCGAGCGGGGTGGTGCTGCGCTTGCGGGGCAGCGTGAGCGCGAACCGGCCGATCAGGAACGCGGCCAGGCCGACCGGCACGTTCACCCAGAAGCACCACTGCCAGCCGAACAGGTCGGAGTCGGTGAAGAACCCGCCGACCAGCGGGCCGGCGACGGCGGAGAGACCGAACAGGGCGCCGATCGGGCCCATGTACTTGGCCCGCTCCCGGGCCGGGACGATGTCGGCGATGATCGCCTGCGAGAGGATCATCAGCCCGCCGCCGCCGAGGCCCTGCACCCCGCGCCAGATCACCAGCCAGGTGAAGTCCGGCGACAGCGCGGCGCCGAGGCTCGCGATCGTGAACAGCCCGATCGCCATGAGGAACAGGTTGCGGCGGCCCCACAGGTCGCCGAACTTGCCGTAGACGGGCATGACCAGCGTGGTGGCCAGCAGGTAGGCGGTCGTCATCCACGCCATGTGCGAGACGCCGCCGAGGTCGCCGACGATCGTCGGCATCGCCGTCGCCACGATGGTCTGGTCGAGCGCGGCCATGAGCATGCCGGCGAGCAGCGCCGAGAAGATGAGGTTGATCCGGCGCCGGGTGAGGACGATCGGCGGCGGGCTGTCGGTCAGCGGGGCCTGCAAGGGAACTCCATCGGGTCGTGCGGAGGTGCCGCGGGTGCGCGGCACCGGGTGGTGCGGGTCAGGACGGCGTGGGCAGTCCGGCGGCCACGGCGTCCCAGGCCTCGTCGACGAGGTCGGGCAGCGAGGCGGTGAAGTCGGTGGTGAACCAGCGGTGCAGCGACGTGCGCATGACCGCGGCGGCGACGCCGGCCAGCAGGGTGGGCAGGACGTCGACGCCGACGGTGCTGCCGGTGCGCTCGGCGATCGCCTCGGCGAGCGCCCGCTCGGACTCCCCGAACGCGGCGGCCAGCCGGCCGACGAGGGCGGGGTGGGCGTCGATGACCGTGAGGCGCAGCGGCCACAGCTCGGTCTCGGTGGCCATCTCCGCCGCCTGCACACGCTGCACGGCCCGCAGCGCCTGCAGCGGCGACTCCTCGGCCGGCCGGTCGCGCAACGCCTGGATCTGCCGCGTCGACGCCTCGGGGTCCAGGCCCAGGACGGCCTCGTCCTTGCCGGAGAAGTAGTTGAAGAAGGTCCGCGGCGAGACGTCGGCGCGCTCGGCGATGTCGTCGACGGACACGTGCTCCAGCCCGCGCTCGGCCACCAGCCGCAGCGCCGCCTCGTGCAGCGCGAGGCGGGTGGCGAGCTTCTTGCGCTCGCGCAGGCCGCTGGTCACCCCGTCATGGTGCCACAAACTTGCAGAGTCTGCAAGTTTGCGCGAACTGCACGGCGTGTCGTGCCGGCCGGGGGGACCGGGTGTGCGGTAGGGCCCCGGAGTCGCCGATGCCCGGCGGGGGAGGAGCGCGTCGTCCTGGAGGCGGCCTCGACCGGCCGGAGGCGTTCACGGCGGCCGGGACCCCCTGCAGCACGCGCTTGAGCGGTACCTCCAGCCGCTTGCCGTTGCTGTTGCGCGGCCGCGCGGCCACGGCGACCACGTCGTCGGGCACGGCTGCGGTCAGCGCGCCCCGCACCAACCCCGAGCGCAAGGTTCGCCAGCACGTCCGCGAGCCACAGGCGCTCGGCTGCAGCGTCGCCCTCAACCCCAGGACCACGGGATCTTCGGATCAGGCGGCCTTGGAACACGCCTGAACGGTGTGCGCCGTTCAGGCTGGCGAACCGCCGTGTCCCTGGTGGGCGTGGACTGCCGGCCGGCCCGTCCGTAGGGGGCGCCACGGCGCGCGGGCAGGTTCAGCGTGCCGTGCCGGCGGCCTGCACGGCGGTGAATCCGAGGTTCAGCGTGGCGGTCAGTCCCCGCATCTCGTTCCCGGCGGTGGTCGGCAGCGAGAGGGTGAAGATCATGTTGTCCTCCCCGCCGGGGCTCAAGGACCCCGTGACGGGCAGCGCGGCCGTGCTGATCACCGGTCCGGCGTACAGGGTCTGCTGCGTGCCGCCGCAGGTGTAGGTCGGCAACTCGGTGGTCCCGCCCCTGGTCCAGGCGCGCGAGCACTGCTGCAGGGTCAGCTGCAGACCGTTGACCCGGTCGGTCGTCAGGGCGTTCGCCGACCCGGCGGTGGTGGTGGCGAGGTTCACCGAGGAGAGCGTCACGTTGCCGTCGTTCCTCAGGTTGATCGCCCGGGTGAGCGAGTCCCCGGGCAGGAAGCCGCTGGTGGTCACCGGGATGGTGTGCGGGAGGCCGCCGGGGGCGCCCAGGTCGATCGACAGCGTTCCGGCCTGCACGGCGGTGTCCACCGAGGTGCTGTCGGTGAAGGTGCCGAAGGTGCCCAACCCCGCGACGGCGGCTGCGACCCCGACGGCCGCCAGCGAGCCCAGGATCTTCCGGGCCGTGTTCCGAGTGCGGTTGCTGCTCATCTGAAGGGTGCTCCGGTCTGGATCGCCGCGGCAGGTTCTCCTGCTGACAGCGACGACCTTGGCGACCCCACCGCACGGCCATCTCCACGAATCCGCAAGAAGCGCGCAAATTGTCGGTCTTCCGTCTCCGGGTGGACCGCTCGGGGCGGCTGGTGAGCCCTTGTGGGGTTCCGGGTCGGGTGGTGCGACAGGTGGAGATCGACCGGTCAGCGCTGTGCGTTCGGCCGTCTCAACGCGCTCAGGACCGTCTCGGTCACGAGTCGTTCGACCTCTCGTGCGGCGAGTAGCCCGAGTCGGACGCCGTCGGCAGCGCCGACGAGCAACCACGTCACCATGATGACGACCCACTCGGCACTGAGGTCGACGCGGAACACGCCGTCCTCCTGGCCGCGCCGGACCAGTGCGCGCAGCTGGTCGTCGCTGTCGCGCACCAGGGCGAGGAGTTCCTTCTCCACCAGTCCGTCCAGCGGCTGGGACGTCAGCAGCCCGAAGCGGACTCCCAGCGGGGCCAGCGCGGCGAGGAGCCGACGCAGGGCGTCCTCCGGCGGACCTTCCTCGAGCCGGGCGACGTCCGTGGCGGCGACGTAGGCCTCGGCGGCCGCGCGCGCCACCGCTGACACCAGCACCTGCCGGTTCGGATAACGCCGGAACAGGGTGGCCCGGCTGACGCCCGCGGCTGCGGCGATCTCGTCCATGGACGCGGCCGGTGCCGCGGACAGGACCTCGGCGGCGCGGGACAGCAGCGATTCCTCGGGCACGGCACCACCCTAGCTCCGTGAGACTTCGACGTCTCACATGAAATAGCATGGTCTCATGACCGTGGTGAACTGGCGATGACTCCAGCCCTGCTGATAGGCGTCGCCGGGTTGGCAGCACTCGACTCGTTGAACCCGGCCACCATCGCCGGCGTCGCCCTGATCCTGCTGGCGCCGCTGCAGCGCCGGCTCGCCACCGCGCTGGCGTACGTGGTCGGGGCCTACCTGACCGTCCTCGCCGTCGGGGTGGCCGTGTACGCCGGCGCGGAACTGGCCGCCGATGTGGTCACCGGCGGGCTGGTGTGGGTGCGCCGAGGCGCGCTCGGCCTGGCCGCGCTGCTCCTGCTGACGGCGGCCGTCCGTCGACTGCGCCCGCAGCACCGGTCGGCGGTCGTCCTGCCCCGCTGGTTCGGCCCGTGGACCGCTGCCCCCGTCGGGGTGCTCGTCACGGCGGCCGACCTGCCCAACGCCTTCCCGTACCTGATCGCCATCGAGCGCCTGGTCACCGCCGACGTGCCTCTGGCCACCGGGCTGTGGGTACTGGTGGGCTACGCCGTCGTCTACTGCCTGCCCTGCCTGCTGCTGCTCGCCGTCGGCATGCTCCACGGCGAGCGGGTGCGCCGCCGACTCCACCGGGTCTACGAACGGATCGGCCAGGCGCGCACGGTGCCTCGCAGCATCCCCGCCGCCCTGGGGCTGGCGCTGCTCGGAGCCGCCGTGGCCACGATCGCAGCACAGGTGTGAACGCGCACTGCCCGTGGGCAGCCTCCCGAACAAGGCGTGATGTCTTTTTGAGTGGGCGGCTCGGGGCTTCGTGCCGGTCGCACTCCGAGGGCGGCCTGCGGGACGCCCTCACGAGGGCGCACTGCGTGGATCGACGGTCAGGCCGGCGGGATGTGACAGGTGATGGTTATCCGGCCGTTGGTCGTCACAACGACGCGCTCCCGGCCCACGACTCCAGTGTCGCTGTGACAAGTTGCGGAGCCCGCGTAGGTCTTGGTCGGCGCTGGGACACCCTCGGGGAGTTGTCCGAAGCAGGTGACGTTGAGACCGCCATCAGGGGTCACCACGACCGTGGAGTTGGTGATGCCAACACCAGCCGGCAGGAATGGGGCGTCGTTGGGGCCGGCCACGCAGTCCACCTGGTCCCGGAAGAGGAAGACCAGTGCTGCAGCCTGGGCTGAGGTGGGCACCGCCGCCGCCAGCGCCAACCCGACACCGCCGACAACCGTGGCCCTGACCAGTCGGCTCGTCATGACGACCTCCCGCGATCCTGTGCGAGGGTGACTCGCTGGGGCAAACGGTCGCCAGAGCACAAGTTCTCTGTGACCGCCGCTCCAATGGGCCGCGGCAGCTCTGACGGCAGACTGGCGCGCGGGGCAGGGCCGGTAGCCGCCCACCTCCCTCCCCGCCGTGACGGAACGGGTTCCATGCGCCATGCTGGGTGGACGACACGCCCGACCGCGTGGGGGGACGATGACGCGCGAAGTGTCCATCAGCGACGAGATGGCCTATCTCATCATCAACGCCTGCCGTCACCGTGCCAGGCAGATCGACGAGCTGATCGACACCGATGCGGTTGCCGGCGGTGACGTGCCGCGCGCGCTGCACACGCAGCAGGAGTACCTGAGCGTCGCTGAGCACCTCGCCCGGCTGTTCAGCTACTCCTGAGCGCAGCAGCCGGGCCGGGGTCGTCGAACGGGTCCCGTGAGGGTCGCTCTCGGGCACAGGGCGCCGGGCTCACGCCGGTCCGGTACCTCGACGTCCGGCGGCGGTTCCTGCGCGGACGTCCCGGCCACGCGCTGGACGGCCGGCCCCTGCCGGCCGACTGGCTTCTCCCAAGAGCGACAGTTCACGACATGCCTGTCGTGACGGCACCCCGAGCAGAGGAGAGCCCCGTGGGCAAGGTGGTCATGTACGCCTCGGTGTCGGTGGACGGCTTCATCGCGGACGAGAACGACCAGCCCGCTGTTCGACTGGTTGTCCAGCGGTGACGTCCCGTTGGACGAGAGCGGCGCGTGAAGGTGTCGCAGAGGTCCTACGACTACACCCGGCCGTACTGGGACGAGATCGGAGTCACGATCGCCGGCCGCCACGTCTTCGACATGACGGACGGCTGGGACGGGCAGCCTCCGGGTGGGATCGACCACGTGGTCGTCGTGACGCACCGGCCGAAGCCCGAGGGCTGGGACCCCGAGGCGCCGTTCCACTTCGTCGCCGGCGTCGAGGCAGCCGTGGCCAAGGCGCAGGAGCTCGCGGGGGACCGCATCGTCGAGGTCGCGGCCGGCGACGTCGGTGGCCAGGTGCTCGCCGCGGGCCTGGTCGACGAGGCGCGCATGGACGTCGTACCCGTCGCGTTCGGGTCCGGCAAGCGCTACTTCGGGTCGGTCGACGCGCAGCACCTGCTGGACGGGCCCGACGTGGCGATCCAGGGCGACCGGGTGCTCCACCTGCGCTATCAGGTGCGCCGTTCACCGACCTGAGCCGGTTACGCGGCGTCCGGTCGCGACCGGGCCGCCCGGGGTGCGCCCCGGGGGCGACATGTCGGCTTCACGGCAAGCCCGCAAGCCGACATGTGGTCCGGTCGACAGCGACATGTCGACCTGTCGACACGGCGGGCCGGTGCGGTCAGATCACGTCGAAGACGAGCAGGAGCACGAGGGTCAGCAGGGCGGAGACGACCAGCGAGCCGAGACAGCCCAGGCGGCTGGAGAAGAGGAAGAACACCGTCGCCAGGTGCCCCGGCGCGCAGCGACGGAACCGGAGCTCAGGCCAACCAGGCTGCTGGGTCGGCGACGACGTCGCCCAGCGCGCGCAGCGCGGCCCCCGTCGCACCCGCGGCCGGGGCGGCCACCACGGCGTCCACCCGGGGACGGCGCCAGCGGGCGGAGAGCACCCGCCGGGCGAGGTGCTCCTCCAGGCGGGGGCAGAGCAGCTCGCCCAGCTCGCCGAGGTGCCCGCCCAGGACGACGGTCGGGATGTCGAGCACGTTGACCACGCCGGCCAGCGCGACGCCCAGTGCCCGCGCGGCGTCGTCGACCGCGCGGCGGACGGCGGGGTCGCCGTCGGCGGCCCGGTCGAGGAGGTCGCCGGGCTCGGCGTTCCGGGGCAGCCCGGCGGCCGCCAGCAGCGCCGAACGGCCGGCGTACTGCTCGAGGCAGCCGGTCGAGCCGCACCGGCACGCCGGGCCGTCGGGGTCGACGCAGACGTGCCCCATCTCCCCGGCCCAGCCCGACGTGCCGGCCATGACCTGCCCGCCCAGCACCGCCGCGCCACCGATGCCGATCTGCCCCGACAGGTAGACGAAGTCGCGGTGCGCGCCGGCGCGGCCGGGCGCCGACTCCGCGACCGTGCGCGCGGCCAGGTCGGCCTCGTTGCCGAGCACCGGGACGAGGTCGGCGGGCAGGTCGAGCACGTCGGCCGGCCGCAGGTCGGACCAGCCGAGGTTGGGCGCCCGCAGCAGCACGCCGGCGTCGGCGTCGACGATGCCCGGCAGCGCGAGCCCGGCCCCCACCAGCCGCAGCCCGGCAGAAGACCTGGCGAGCAGGCCGGTGGTCAGCGCGCCCAGCCGGGTCAGCGTCGCCACCGGGTCGCTGCCCACGAAGTCGCCGTCCTCCACCCGCTCGGCGACCACCCGGCCGCGCAGGTCGACCACCCGGGCCGCCAGCAGGCCGGCATCGACCTGCAGCCCGAGCGCGGCCCACGACGAGCCGGGCAGCAGGGGGGTCGCCGGGCGGCCTCGGGAGACCGGGGCGATGCGCTCGCCCTCGTCGAGCAGGCCGCCGGCGAGCAGCTCGTCGACCAGCCGCGCGGCGGTCGCACGGGTCATCCCGGTGGCCGCGGCGACGGCCGCACGGGACAGCGGACCAGGTGCGGCGCAGACGGTGCGCAGGACGACGCCGAGGTTCACCGTTCGCGGCGACGACCACGGGGAGGCTCGGCGCGACGTCTGCTCCGTCACGCACTTGAGACTAGCTGTGACGTGGATTATGTTCCAGCGCGAAACAAAACCGCTCGCCCGCTCGGAGGAGAGATCCCGCGATGACCACCCCCACCCGTGACGACAAGTTCTCCTTCGGCCTCTGGACCGTCGGCTGGCAGGCGCGCGACCCGTTCGGCGACGCCACCCGCCCGGCGATCGACCCGGTGGAGACCGTGCACAAGCTCGCCGAGCTCGGCGCCTTCGGCGTCACGTTCCACGACGACGACCTGATCCCGTTCGGCTCCGACGACTCGGAGCGCGCCAAGACCATCGAGCGCTTCAAGGCCGCGCTCGAGGAGACCGGCATCGTCGTCCCGATGGCGACGACCAACCTGTTCACCCACCCGGTGTTCAAGGAGGGCGCGCTCACCGCCAACGACCGCGACATCCGCCGCTACGCGCTGCGCAAGGTCATGCGCAACATGGACCTCGCCGCCGAGCTGGGCGCGCAGGTCTACGTGCTGTGGGGCGGCCGCGAGGGCGCCGAGGTCGACAGCGCCAAGGACCTGCGGGCGGCGCTGGACCGCTACCGCGAGGGCATCGACACCCTGGCCCAGTACTCGATCGACCGCGGCTACGGGCTGCGCTTCGCCCTGGAGCCCAAGCCGAACGAGCCGCGCGGCGACATCTTCCTGCCCACCATCGGCCACGCGCTCGGCTTCATCTCCACCCTCGAGCACGCCGACCTGGTGGGCCTCAACCCCGAGGTCGGGCACGAGCAGATGGCCGGCCTCAACTACACGCACGGCATCGCCCAGGCGCTGTGGCAGGGCAAGCTCTTCCACATCGACCTCAACGGCCAGCACGGCATCAAGTACGACCAGGACCTGGTCTTCGGCCACGGGGACCTGCTCTCGGCCTTCGCCACCGTCGACCTCCTCGAGAACAGCGACTACGACGGCCCGCGGCACTTCGACTACAAGCCGCTGCGCACCGAGGACCTCAACGGCGTGTGGCGGTCGGCGGCGGCGAACATGCGCACCTACCTGATCCTCAAGGAGCGCGCGGCGGCCTTCCGCGCCGACCCGGAGGTGCAGGAGGCGCTCGAGGCCGCCCGCGTGCCCGAGCTCGCGCAGCCGACCCTGGGCGCGGGCGAGACCTACGAGGACCTGCTGGCCGACCGCTCCGCCTTCGAGGACTTCGACGTCGACGCCGCGGCCGCACGGGGCGCCGGCGCGGTCCGCCTGTCGCAGCTGGCGGTGGAGCACCTGACCGGCGCGCGCTGATGCTGGTCGCGGGGGTCGACTCGTCGACCCAGGCGTGCAAGGTCGTCGTCCGCGACGCGGAGACCGGCGCGCTGGTCCGCGAGGGGCGTGCCCCCCACCCGCCGGGCACCGAGGTGCACCCGGCGGCGTGGGAGGGCGCGCTCCTCGCGGCGCTCGCCGACGCCGGTGGCCTGGACGACGTCGCGGCGATCGCCGTGGGCGGCCAGCAGCACGGCATGGTCTGCCTCGACGAGGACGGCGAGGTGGTCCGCCCGGCGCTGCTGTGGAACGACACCCGCTCCGCGCAGGCCGCGCTCGACCTGACCGCCGAGCTCGGCGGCGGAGCGGCCTGGGCCGACGCCGTCGGGCTGGTGCCGGTGGCCTCGTTCACCGTGACCAAGCTGCGGTGGATGGCCGAGCACGAGTCGGAGAACGCCGCCCGGACCGCGGCGGTCTGCCTGCCGCACGACTGGCTCACCTGGCTTCTGGCCGGCAAGCCGGGCCTGGACGGGCTGGTCACCGACCGCGGCGACGCCAGCGGGACCGGCTACTGGTCGGCGGCGACGGGGGAGTACCGGCCCGACCTGCTCGAGCGCGGTCTCGGGCACGGCGCCGTGGTGCCGCGGGTGCTCGGCCCGGCCGAGCGCGCCGGGACGACGGCGTCCGGCGGTGCGGCGCTCGGACCCGGGTCCGGGGACAACGCCGCGGCCGCGCTGGGCCTGGCCGCCGAGCCGGGCGACGTCGTCTGCTCGATCGGCACCTCCGGCGTCGTCGACATGGTGACCACCGAGCCGGTGGCCGACCCCAGCGGCACGGTGGCCGGGTTCGCCGACGCGACCGGCCACTTCCTGCCGCTGATCGCCACGCTGAACGCGGCCCAGGTGCTCGACGCGACCGCCCGGCTGCTCGGGGTCGACCACGCCGAGCTGTCGCGGCTGGCGCTGTCGGCGCCCGCCGGGGCCGGCGGGCTGGTGCTGGTGCCGTACCTCGAGGGGGAGCGGACGCCGAACCGGCCCGACGCCACCGGCGCGCTGCACGGGCTCACCCAGGCCACCGCCGACCGGGCGCACCTCGCGCGGGCGGCGGTGGAGGGGCTGCTCTGCGGGCTGGCCGACGGGCTGGACGCCGTCGCGGCGGGGGGCACGCCGGTGCGCCGGGTGTTCCTCGTGGGCGGCGGCGCGCAGTCGGAGGCGGTGCGCCGGGTCGCCCCCGCCGTCCTCGGCGTGCCGGTGCTCGTCCCGCCGGCGTCGGAGTACGTCGCCGACGGCGCGGCCCGGCAGGCGGCCTGGGTGCTGGCCGGCGGGAGCACCCCACCCCGGTGGCCGGCCCCGGGCACCGAGGTGCACGAGGCCGATCCCGTGCCGTTCGTGCGCGAGCGGTACGCCGAGGTCCGTGGACTGACGGCGGTCCGCCAGACGTCCTAGACATCTGTTGCGGAACGGATCCGGCTGTCGCATGCTGTCGGCGGGCGGGGCCCCGGGGCGTGCTCTCGGGTGCGCCCCGCCCGCCAAACGTCGCCGACACGCTGCACGGAGCGTTTCGACACGCCGGGTAGCGGGCAGTGCAGGGGTCGAACCGGCCCCGGCGTGGCCGTGAATCCCCCGCGCCGGGGCCGTGTAGTGCCCGCCCGGACGGCGGCCGCGGCCGACGCGTCTCGTCGAGAAGGCACTCCGTGCACGGGACACGCGCGCACACGCCGCGCGCCCGTGCACGGAGTGCCTTCTCGTCAGGCCTCCCTCGTCAGGTCACGGCCGGAAGGCGACGTGCACGTGGTCCATGTGGTTGGCGGTGGGCGAGCCGCGGTCGGCCATGGCCTGCCACCCGGAGCCGCCGATGAGGTGGATCCGCTGCTGCCAGATGACGTACTCGACGTTCATCCGGGCGGCGTTGGCGATCACGTGCGCCGCCACCGCGTCGCCCTTGGCCCGGTCGCTGTAGACCATGAAGTCGGCGGCCAGCGCCTGGGTGGGCGAGTGGCCGGGACGGGTCAGGACGGTGGACACCCCGCACTGCTGCACGACCTCGGCGACCACGGGGCGCACGTGCGCGGCCCAGGCGCTGTAGGCGGTGGAGCTGGCGGTCGGCGCGCCGGACAGGGCGGCCGGCGCGAAGCCGGACGGCGCGGGCTCCGGAGCCGGTGCGGCCGGCGCCGGTGCGGCCGGTGCCGCAGGAGCGGGGGCGGGTGCCGCCGGGGCCGGTGCCGCCGGCGCGGGCGCGGCCGACCCGGACCCGCCCCCGGACCAGTGCCCGGGCCGGTGGCCGGACCAGCTCTGGGACCACTGGTTCCAGTCCCCGTCGCCGCCGGAGCGGTCCCAGCGGTCGCCGGCCTGGGCGACCGCCGGTCCCGCCAGGGTGAAGGACAGGGCGAGCGTGCAGACGGCGAGGCCGCGGGCCGTCCGGCGCGAGGGTGCCGCGGCGTGGCGGCCCCTGGCGCGGCGGCGGGATCGGGTGGTGGGGTCGGTGCTGAGGTGCATGGAGATGTGCTCCTGGTACCGGGCCGCGGTGCGGCCCACGTGGGCGCACGGCACCCACCGGAGCGCCGAGCGGCCGGAAGTGGCCGTGCGGTCCGGTCGGAGGCCGGGCTGGCCTGGAGGAGGGCGCCGTGCGGAGTGCGTGCCGGCTCAGGTGCGCTGCGAGGAACCGCAGGAAGGGGTGCTCGCGGGCGCGGAAGGGGCCCGTGGGCGCACCGTGGGGTGGTTCTCCGTTCTTCCCGTGGCCGCCTACCGGGTTAGCTGACGGGTTCGGGCGGGGAGGCGCCCTACCCACCCGGTCCGGGCTGGGCCCGGCGGGTGGGATTCACCCCACTGGTGCGGTGGGTCCCCGGCTCGCGCCCACCGTGGCGGACGTGACTCGGCGGCACCCGGTCGGACTCCCCGGCGGGGATGAGCGACCGACCGGACGTCCGAACCGTAGGACCGTGCCGGACCCGCGACCACTCGGCGGCAGACGGATCCGGCCGGATCCGCGGGGTCGAGCGCAGGCCCGCTCCGGGGTCCGCGCTGGTCACCACGGCACGGCAGGCGACGCGCAGGGGCCCGGAAAAACTTCCCCCGCGGACGGCGTCAGCCCTCGATCAGGGCGAGCTGCTCGTCGATCTCGCGCGGGTTGGAGTCGCCGGCGACCTTCTGCAGGAACGGCGTGTGGTCGAGGACGAAGTCGCGCAGCGGCCGCCGACCACTGCTCCAGCGCCGGCCGGTCGCGCAGCACCCAGCGCTGCACGTCCTGCGGCCGGGTCGCGGCGATCAGCCATGGCAGCGGGGCCTGGAACTCCGCGCCCAGCGCGCCCGCGGCCGCCTTGAGATCGGCCGGGACGGTGCCGGCGACCTCGGCGAAGGTGAAGCCGCCGGAGATGTGCAGCCGGTGCTCGCGCTCGGGGGCGTCGCCCCACAGGGGGCGGCGGACGAGCGAGTCGATGCCGTCGGCGCCGACCAGGACGTCGTGCTCGGCGGGTCGAGCCGTCGGCGAAGTGCAGCGTCACCGCGCGGTCGTCCTGCTCGATCCGGTCCACCTGCATCCGCGTCGCCTACGGGCCCGGTTTTGCGACTCCCACCCCGGCCGACGACGAGCGGTTCGTCGCCGAACTGGAGGAGGACCGCAGTGCGCTACCTACTGGCCCGGGTGCATACGCGCGCGGCGACGAGGTCGGCGACGGCCTCGGGACGGGTCGCCGCCGGGCTGTGCCCGCACGCCCATTCCACCGTGCGCGTCGCCCGCCGCGCCATCGCCCGCTGCCGCTCGGGGTGCACCGCCTCGTCCTCGGTGCAGACGACGTAGGTCGAGGGCACCGTGCGCCAGGCGATCACGTCCGGCACGTCGCGGAAGACCTGCCGGTGCACCGGCCGCAACCGGGCGACGACATCCGCGGGCGCGTCGCCGTAGAGCAGCGGGACCCCCAGGTCGGGATCGAGCGCGACCTGGTCGCCCTCGATCCGCATCGCCGCACCGAGCCGGGTGTCGGGCAGCCCGCCCAGAGCACCGGGCCGGCTGACCGACTCGCCCTCGTCGAGCTGGAAGGCGGCGAGATAGATCAGCTCGCGCACCGACGGGTGTGCGCCGGCGGCGGTGACGACGGCGCCGCCGTAGGAGTGCCCGACCAGCACCACCGGCCCGGCGACGGCGTCGAGCGCGTCGCGGACGGTCCGCACGTCGGCGTCCAGGCTCGTGAGCGGCAGCTCCACCGCGACGCTCTGGACCCCGCGCGCGTCGAGCCCGGTGCGGACGGCGTCCCAGCACCAGGCGCCGTGCCAGAGGCCGTGGACGAGCACGGCCGTGGGGGAGAGCACCCGTACAGGATGGCGGGCCGTCCGCCGTCGCGCGGAACCGCCGTCACCCGCCTAGGGGGAACGCCGCCGACACCGTGACCCACCCACCCGCGTCGGCTCCTGGGCGGACCATGAGCACCTGCCCGTCGTTGAAGACGGTGAACTCGGCATACGGCACACCGTCGTGCGTGGCCACGAAGCCCATGTTCCAGGCGGGCCGGACGGTCTCCGGAAGGCGGGCGACGGGTGCGTTGGCCTCCCAGCGGCCGTCGGGGTCGCGGATGTGCACCTGCAGGAAGCACACGCCGTCCACCACCCTGTAGCGGGCCCCGTCCCCGGTGACCCTCCAGTCGCCGATGACCTCGAGCGGCTGCCAGCCCGTGTCCCGGCGGAGCGTCGCGTCCTTGGCGGTCTCGTCCGCGGGATCCGACCCTGCGCCGATTCCGGCCACGTCGAGACCCCACACCGTGCCGGCCGCGACGGCAGCGGCGATCAGCACGGTGGCGGCCCCGCGCCGCAGCGCACCGCCTGAGGTCCGGCGGCCCGGAGCCGGAGCCGGTCCCGGGTCCGGGGCGTTGTGGGATCCCGTCGTCTGCCAGGCGGCGGTCGGCCGACGCGCCGGCACCGGGAACTGGTCGGTGGCGTCCCGCGGGGAGGGCAGGTCTGCGAACGGGTACCGGGTCATCGGTGGCACGCGGGACGGAGTGGCACGCAGCCATGGTCACCGTCCGTGCACCGCGACTGCCAGACCGCTCGCCCGACCGGGCGACCGCCCGCGACGGATCGTCACCGGATCGGCTTGCCCCGCAACCACGGGTAGTGCGGCACGGTGCCGCGCACGAGGCAGCCCGAGGTCGCCAGCACCGGCACGACGAGCTCGACCCTCGTGGCGGGTGCGTTCGTGGTGGCCGCGCTCGGCCTGGCGGTCGTGGACGTCGTGGTCGACCGGTGGGTGCACCGCTCCCCGCGGTGACCGGCCTTTGCCCGGCGCCGCGAGTCCGGGAGAATCGGCCTGTGAGGTTCCTCCATGCCGAGTGAGCGGTTCACCGGGCTGGCCGCCGTGCTCGACGCCGTCCGCGCCGACGAGGGCATCACCCAGCCCGTGCTCGTCGAGCGGGTCGGCCTCGGCCGCAGCGTCGTGGCCCAGCGGGTCGGTGAGCTCGAGGCGGCGGGCCTCGTCGCCTCCGACGGGCTCGGCCCGTCCACCGGGGGCCGGGCGCCGCGCCGGCTGCGGCTGCGCAAGGAGGCCGGGCGCGTCCTCGGGGTGGACATCGCCACCAACGAGCTCGTCGTGGGCGTGGCCGACCTGGCCGGCAACCTGCTGACCACGCGGCAGGAGGAGATCGACATCGCCGACGGGCCCGAGGTCGTCGTCCCCCACGTGGAGCGCCTGGCCGACACGCTGCTGGAGGAGACCGGCTCGGCGGGCAGCCTGTGGTCCGTGGGCGTCGGCATGCCCGGACCGGTCGCCTACGCCAGCGGCGAGCCCGCCACGCTGCCGACCATGCCGGAGTGGACGAAGTACCCGACGCGCGACCGGCTGACCGCGCGCTGGTCGGCGCCGGTGTGGCTGGACAACCGGGTCAACCTCAGCGCCCTCGGCGAGCGCCGGGTCAACCCGGTCGCCGCCGCCTCGGAGCACATGGTCTACCTGGGCGGCGGCCACGCCATCGGGGCGGCCGTCGTGGTGGACGGCCGGATCTACCGCGGCGCGCACGGCCTGGCCGGCGCCATCGGCCACGTGCCCGTGCCCGAGGCCGGCGAGGTCGTCTGCCGCTGCGGCAAGATCGGCTGCCTCGAGGCCGTCGCCGGCGGCGGGGCCCTCAGCCGCGACGGGCGGCTGCTGGCGCAGACCCGCCAGAGCCCGGCCCTGGCCGCGGTGCTCGCGGAGACCGGCACCATCCGGCCGATCGACGTCACCCAGGCGGCAGAGAAGGGGGATCCCGCGTCGCGGGCCCTGCTCAACCGGTCGGCGGCCGTCCTCGGCGGCAGCCTGGCCACCCTGGTCAACGTGTTCAACCCCGACCTGGTCATCGTCGGTGGCGGCATCGCCCGGGCGCGGGCGCACGTGCTGGCGGCGATCCGCGAGGAGATCTACCGCCGCTCGCTGCCGGCGGCGACCCGCGACCTGCGCATCGAGCCGTCCGCCGTCGACCAGGACATCGCGGGCGTCACCGGCGCGGTCCAGTTCGCCATCGACGAGCTCTTCTCCCGCGACCACCTGCCCGCGCTGCTGGACAGCCCACCCGCGGGGGAGCCCAGCCTCTCCGCCTGACTTCTGCGCAACCAGCGGGAACTTCTGTCGGTAGTCGGCAGAAGCGGCTAGTCTCGCAATTGTG
This sequence comes from Geodermatophilus sp. SYSU D00691, assembly GCF_054050275.1. NCBI lineage: Bacteria > Bacillati > Actinomycetota > Actinomycetes > Geodermatophilales > Geodermatophilaceae > Geodermatophilus > Geodermatophilus sp. SYSU D00691. The sequence continues at coordinate 17,582 of NZ_JBJGYZ010000002.1, read as the reverse complement.
AGCGCGACCACCGCCGTCCCCCCGGAGCGGCGCGATGCCCGCTGAACGCATCGACGGGCTGGTGGCGGTGCTCGACGCCGTCCGCACCCGGGACGGGATCACCCAGCCACAACTGGTCCAGCGGGTCGGCCTCGGCCGCAGCGTCGTCGCCCAGCGGGTGGCCGAGCTGGAGGCCGCGGGCCTCGTCGCCCAGGACGGCCTCGGGCCGTCGACCGGGGGCCGGGCACCGCGGCGCCTGCGGCTGCGCACCGAGGCCGGCGTGGTGGCCGGCGCCGACATCGGCGCCACCGGCATGGTGGTCGGCCTCGCCGACCTCGCCGGCACCGTCCTGACCCGCGTCGACGAGCCGGTCGACATCGCCGACGGGCCCGACGTCGTCCTGGGCCGGGTCGAGGAAGTTGTCGAGGCGCTGCTGGCCGGCCTGCCGGAGCCGGTGCCCCTCTGGGGCGTCGGCGTCGGCGTCCCGGGACCGGTCGAGTTCGCCACCGGCCTGCCGGTCGCGCCGCCCATCATGCCGGGCTGGGACGGCTACCCGATCCGCGAGCGGCTCGCCGGCCGGTTCGCCGCCCCGGTGTGGGTGGACAACGACGTCAACCTGCTCGCCCTCGGCGAGCTGCGCACCAACCCGGTGGCCGGGGAGACCGGCGACGTCCTCTACGTGAAGATCGGCACCGGCATCGGCGCGGGCCTGGTCTCCGGCGGGCGCCTGCACCGCGGGGTCAACGGGTGCGCCGGCGACATCGGGCACGTCGCGGTCGCCGAGGCCGAGAACGTCGTCTGCCGCTGCGGCAACGTGGGATGCCTCGAGGCGGTCGCCGGGGGCGCGGCGCTGGCCCGCGACGGCCGGCGGCTCGCCGAGTCCGGCGGCAGCCCGGTCATGGCCGAGGTCCTCGCCGCGACCGGGACGCTCACCGCGGCCGACGTCACCCGGGCCGCCGACCGCGGCGACCCGGCCGCCCGCACGATGCTCGCCCGGGCCGGGCGGCTGGTCGGGGCGACCCTCGCCACGCTGGTCAGCTTCTACAACCCGGGCCTGGTCGTGCTGGGCGGCGGGGTGGCGCACGCCGGCGACCACGTGCTCGCCGCCGTCCGGGAGTCGGTCTACCGGCGCTCCCTGCCGCTGGCGACCCGCACCCTGCGCATCGAGCCCTCGGCCCTCGGCGGGGCCGCCGGCCTGGCCGGCGCGGTTCACCTGGTGCTGGACGCGGTGTTCGCCCCCGAGCGGCTGGCGCACTGGCTGCCCCACTCCACGCCGGCCGGGCACCCGGAGGTCGCCGCCCTGCCCGCGGACGCCACCGCCTGACCGGTCGCCGTCCGGCGACGGTGATGCGGACTGCCCGGTCCGGTGATCGCGGGGCCGCCACGGGATGCGACATGGCTGGTGAGGCGGCCATCACTCCGACTGATGCCGGCCATCAGCACTGTTAGGTTCCCGGTCCGTTGACTTCCTCCGATTACAGGCAGAAGTATGTGGTTGCCATCACGGTGACCGCCGCCACCCGCTCCGGGGAGTGGCGCCCGAGGTTCCACCGTCCTCGAACCGGCACGGTCGCCGGTCCGTTCCGAAAGGGATCCACATGACCCAGCAAGGTCACGGGAGGTTCCGCCGCTTCGGCGTCCTCGTCGCCGTGCCCACGATCAGCGCTCTGACGCTCGCGGCCTGCGGCGGAGGGGACGACGACAGCGGCTCCGGCGGCGGCTCCGGCGGTGCGGCCGACAGCTTCACCTTCGCGTTCGAGAACGCCAGCGGTGGAGCCGAGAACCCGTGGACCGTCCTCGCGGAGAAGTACACCGAGGAGACCGGCATCGAGGTCGAGACGCAGGGCCTGCCGCCGGACAGCTACGGCGTGACGATCCGTACGCAGCTGCAGGGCGGCAACGCGCCGGACGTGATGATGTTCTCGCCCGGCTCGGGCAACGCGAACGCGGTGCTCCCGCTGGCCGAGGCCGGCTACATCGAGCCGCTGGACGAGACGTCCGCGGAGCTGGTCCCGGAGGGGAGCGAGGCGCTCTACGGCATCGACGGCGAGACCTACGCCCAGCCGACCAACCTCATCCCCGTCGGGATGACCTGGAACTCGGGCGCCGCCTCCGATGCCGGCGTGGACGTGCCCGCGGACTTCGACGCCCTGCTCGACTCCTGCGGACCGCTCGCCGACGAGGGCAAGTCGCTGCTCGTGGTCGCCGGTTCGGTGCCGCCCAACCCCGGCCTGATGGCCATGGCCATCTCGGCGACCCGGGTCTACGCCGAGACGCCGGACTGGAACGAGCAGCGGGCCGCGGGCGACGTCTCGTTCGCCGACAGCGAGGGCTGGCAGGAGACCCTGCAGGCGATCGTCGACATGAACGAGGCCGGCTGCTTCCAGCCGGGCGCCGCCGGCGGTGGCTTCGACACCATCACGCAGAACATCACCCAGGGCACGTCGCTGGGCGGCTTCCTGCCCGGTAGCGCGGCCAACGAGCTGAACACCGCGACGCCGGGGCTGGCCCTCGACGTCCAGGCCTTCCCGCCGGCCGACGGTGGCCAGCCGTACCTCCTGGCCAGCTCGAACTACGCGCTGAGCATCAACGCCGACGCCGAGGATGCCCAGAAGCAGGCCGGGCAGGACTTCCTCGACTGGCTCGCGCAGCCCGAGAACGCCGCCACCTTCACCGAGATCCAGGGCGGGGTGGCGATCACCGGGGTGGACGACGACCTCAACCCGGTCTACGAGCCGGTGCGGGACCTCCTGGAGGCCGGCGACTACGCGCCGCTGCCGAACCTGGCGTGGCCGAACCCCTCCGTGTACGACGCGCTGGCCACGGGGACGCAGGGCCTGATCGCGGGGCAGGGGGACATCCAGTCCGTGCTCGAATCGGTCGACCAGGCCTGGGACCAGTAAGACCGAGCCGCACAGCTCTCGGACCGACCCAAGGGACGAAACGATGACTGCCACGATTCCGACCGGCCCCGTCGTCCGAGAGGGCACAGCGGCCGCCGGGGGCGGGACCTCCTCCCGCCCCCGGCGCAGCCGGCCGCTCATCTCCTACGGCCGCTGGTGGTGGGCGCTCCCCGCCATCGCCATGGTGCTGCTCATCCACTACATCGCCACCGCCGGCGGCGCCTTCTACGCCTTCACCGACTGGACGGGGATCGGTGACTTCAACTTCGTCGGCCTCGAGAACTTCCAGCGGATCTTCGACGACCCGGCGATGATCGGGTCGCTCCGGAACACGCTCTTCCTCGCCTTCGGCTTCCTGATCCTCACCAACGTGGTCGGCCTGCTCCTGGCCCTGGCGCTCAACCGCACCCTGAAGACCCGCTACCTGCTCCGGGCGCTGTTCTTCCTGCCGGTCGTCCTGAGCCCGCTGGCGGTGAGCTACGTCTGGAAGTTCATCTTCGAGTTCAACGGCCCGCTCAACGGGGTCATCGGCTGGTTGGGCATGGAGCCGAGGACCTGGCTGGCCGACCCGACCCTCGCGCTCTGGTGCGTGCTGGTCGTCATGGCCTGGCAGACGACCGGCATGGTCATGGTCATCTACCTCGCCGGTCTGGCCACCGTGCCGGCCGACATCGAGGAGGCCGCCGCCCTCGACGGGGCCGGCACCTGGCGGCGGTTCCGGCACATCACGGTGCCGTCCATCCGGCCGTCGATCGCGATCGCGTCGACCCTCATGCTCATCCAGGGTCTGCGCGTCTTCGACCAGGTCCTCGCCCTGACCGGCGGTGGTCCCGCCGGAGCGACCGAGACCCTGGCCACCCAGGTCTACAAGGAGACGTTCGCGCTGAGCAACTTCGGCTTCGGTGCCGCGCTCGCGCTCCTCCTGACCTTGATCATGCTCGTCTTCTCGGTGCTGCAGCAGGTGGCCACCAAGGACCGTTCGTAAGGGCGACGACCCCTAGGAGAACCGACCGATGTTCCGCTACACGAAGGCCACCGCCCTGCGCGAGGGGATCGTCTGGGTCGTCGCGCTGCTGACCCTGCTGCCGTTCTACTTCCTCGTCGTCACGGCGTTCAAGCCCAGCGAGGAGCTGCTGACCACCGGCACCTCCGCGCTGCCGAACCGCCCGACCGTCGAGAACTTCGTCGAGGTGCTCACCGAGGGCGGCGACAACAACATCCTCCTGGCCCTGCTGCACAGCGTGGTGATCACCGTGGGCAGCATCGTCGGCCTGGTGGCCTTCGGGTCGCTCGCTGCGTACGTGCTGGCCAGGACGACCCGGCGCTGGGGCACGGTGGCCTTCTACCTCTTCCTCGTCGCGATCATCCTGCCCACCCAGCTCGGCCTCATCCCGCTCTACATCGGTGCCCGGCAGCTCGGCCTGGTCGGCACGATGTGGGGGATGGTCATCCTCTACGTGGGGACGCTCATGCCGCTGGCGGTCTTCCTCTACGCCGGGTTCTTCCGCAACCTCCCGCGCGACTACGAGGAGGCCGCCGCCCTCGACGGTGCCGGTCCCGGCAAGGTCTTCTTCCGGGTGGTCCTCCCGCTCATGGCCCCCGCCACGGGAACGGTCGCCATCCTCACCGGGCTCATCGTCTGGAACGACTTCTTCTCGTCGCTCATCTTCCTGGGCGGCTCGGACAACCAGACGCTGCCCGTCTCGATGTACTACTACGTCGGCTCGCTCGTCTCGGCGTGGAACAAGATCTTCGCCATCGTGATCATCTCGATGGTGCCGATCCTCGCCTTCTACCTCTTCGCCCAGAAGCGGTTCATCCAGGGCTTCGCCGGCGGCATCAAGTAGCACCTGCTCCTCGGCAACCGACATCGCCATGTCGGTTGCCGAGGCCTGCCCGCTCACTGCGGCATCAGTGCCGTCGATGGGCGGCATCACCAGACTTGTTCCTCCCGGCGGTTGACTTCGTCCGACTGTCGGCAGAAGTATGTGGTTGCAGTCACGCGGCGCCGCGCCGCACCGATCCCAGGGGGTTCCGATGGCCGATCGCGTACGGGCCGGCATCATCGGCGTCGGCTTCATGGGCACCGTCCACGCGCGGGCCATCCGCCGCGCCGGGGGAGTCGTGTCCCGCATCGTGGGCTCGTCGCCGCAGTCCTCGCGGGAGGGCGCGCAGCGGATCGGGGCCGAGTTCCCCGCCGACACGGCCGAGGAGCTGCTGGCGGCCGACGACGTGGACGTCGTGCACGTCTGCACCCCCAACGCCACCCACGCGCCGCTGGTGCGCGCGGCGCTCGCCGCCGGCAAGCACGTCGTGTGCGAGAAGCCGCTCGCCGTGGACCCGGCCGAGGCCGAGGAGCTCGTCGTCCTGGCCGCCGAGGCCGGGGTGACGGCGACCGTGCCGTTCGTCTACCGCTTCTACCCGACGGTGCGCGAGGCCCGCGCCCGCGTCGCCGACGGCACCGCCGGCCCCGTGCGCCTGCTGCACGGCTCCTACCTGCAGGACTGGCTCGCCGAGGACACCGACGACAACTGGCGCGTCGACGCCGCCGCCGGCGGCGCCTCCCGGGCGTTCGCCGACATCGGCGTGCACTGGTGCGACCTGGTGGAGTTCGTCTCCGGCCACCGCATCGCCCGGCTCGCCGCGCGCACGGTCACCGCGGTGCCCGAGCGCGGCGGGCGCGCCGTCACCACCGAGGACGCCGCGGTCGTGCTGTTCGAGACCGACCGGGGCGCGTTCGGCAACCTGACCGTCAGCCAGATCAGCCCGGGGCGGAAGAACCGGCTGTGGTTCTCCGTGGACGGCGCGGCCGAGTCGCTGTGCTTCGACCAGGAGAACCCCGACTCGCTGTGGATCGGCGGTCGCGAGGTCAACCGGCAGCTGCTGCGCGGCACCAGCGAGGGGCCGGCCGCCGCCCGCTACGCCACCGTCCCCTCCGGCCACCCGCAGGGCTACCAGGACTGCTTCGACGCCTTCGTCGCCGACAGCTACGCCGCGCTGGCCGGCGAGACCGTCGACGGCCTGCCCACCTTCGCCGACGGGCTGCGCGCCGCGCGGATCACCGCCGCGGTGCTCGAGTCCTCGCGGACCAGCCGCTGGGTCGAGGTGGCCTGACGTGACCATCCTGGGGACGGCGTTGTTCTCGCTCACGCCGGAGTTCCGCGCCGGCGCCGGGCTCGTCCCGCTGCTGGAGCGGCTCGCCGCTGCCGGCGGCGGCCCGGCGGTCGAGGTGATCGGGCACCAGGCGTGGCGCGGCTTCCCGGCCGTGTCCGCCGACGACGAGCGCGCGTTCCGCGACGCGCTGGACCGGCTCGGCCTGGTCCCCGTCGCGCTCGGCGTCTACACCGACACCTGGCGCCGGCCCGGCCGGCCGATGTCCGCCGACGAGGCCTTCGACGACATCGCTCCGCAGCTGGCCGCCGCCGCCCGGCTCGGCTTCCCGGTCGTGCGGGCGACGCTCGGCATGGAGAGCGGCCTGCTGCGCCGGGTCGCCGCCGAGGCGGAGCGGCTCGGCGTGGTCCTCACCTTCGAGGTGCAGGGCAACACGCCGCCCGACGCCCCCGCCGTCACCGAGATCGCCGAGCTGCAGGCCGCGACCGGCACCCCGTACCTGGGGCTGACCATCGACGCGAGCCTGACCACCCCGGCCCTGCCGGCCGCCCTCGGCACCGCGCTCGGTCGGCTCGGGCTGGACGCGGACGGCGTCGCCGCCGTGCACCGCGCCTGGGCGGCCGACGGGCCGATCGGCCCGCGCATCGGGGCCGCGCTCGCGGCGGTCGCCGGGCACCCGCGGCAGGCGGAGCTGACCACCCTCGTCGCCGGTGTCCTCGGCCGCTGCGGGCGGTCGACCGTGGCCGAATGGCAGGACCTGCTGCCGCTCGTCCGGCACGCGCACGCCAAGTACTGGGACGCCGACGTCGACGCGGTCCGGGAGTCGCACGGCGGGTGGCTGGCCGCCCTCGACGCGGCCGGCTACGACGGCGCCCTGGTCAGCGAGTGGGGCGGCCACGAGCTGCTCGACCGCGCCGACGTCGACGCCGTCGCCCTCACCGCGGCGCACGTCGCCCTGCTCCGCGAGCTCAGCGAGAAGACGGCGGTGACCGCGTGACGATGACCGAGGGGACCCTGCGCCCCGACGCCCTCTCGGCCCGCGACGGCCGGCTGGGCCTCGCCCTGCACCTGCCCTGGTACCGCTCGCTGCCGCTGTCCTGCCTCGAGTCGGTCGACGTGCGGGTCGACGGCGCCCCCGTCGCGGTCCGGCAGGTCACCACCGGTGGCTTCACCGGCCCGGTCGCCGAGGCGGCCGCCACCGATTCCTGGTGGGACCTGCGCGACGCCCTCGACGTCGTCCTCGACGCGGGTGCTGCCCCCGGGGACGCGCACGCGGTCGAGGTCGACCTCGCCGTCCGCATCCCCTACATCCAGCAGGCCCCCGGCGTGCCGCTCGTGCAGCGGGCGACCGTCCGAACGGAAGGCACCCTCCGATGACCCGTCTCGCCGTCGGCGACCCCGCCCCGCCGCTCGCGCTGCCCGACCCGGACGGCACCGTCCACCGGCTCGACCCCGGTGCGCACGCGGCGACCGTCGTCGTCTTCACCGCCAACGGCTGCCCGTACGCCCGCGCCTGGCACGACCGCATCCAGGACCTCGCCCGCGACTACGCCGGCCGGGACGTCGCCGTCCTGCAGGTCGTCAGCAACGACGAGGCCGACCACCCCGAGGACGGCGTCGACGGCATGCGCGCGCGGATCGCCGCCGGCGAGCTCGCCGGGCCGTTCCTCCGCGACGCCGAGCAGTCCGCCGCCCGCGCGTACGGCACGACGGCCACGCCCGAGGTGTTCGTCGTCGACCGCGCCGGCGTCGTCCGCTACCACGGCGCCCCGGACGGCGACCACGACGACCCCGCGCAGCGCGCGGGCTGGGTCCGCGCGGCGCTCGACGACGTCCTCGCCGGCCGCGAGGTCGCCCGCCCGAGCACGCCGCCGGCCGGCTGCTCGATCAAGTGGCGGGTCGAGCTGCTCTGGTGGGAGGGCTGCCCGACGCACGGGCAGGCGGCCGAGCTGCTCGAGGAGACCCTCGCGGACCTCGGCAGGGGAGAGGTCCACGTCGCCCGGCGCGAGGTCCGCACGCGGGCCGACGCGCAGCGGCTCGGCTTCCCCGGGTCACCCACCTTCCAGGTCGGCGGGCGCGACCTCTTCCCGTCCGACGCGCCGCCGGCGCTCACCTGCCGCGTCTACACCCGCGGCGACGGCCGCAGCGCCCCGCTGCCCGACGCCGACGACCTGGCCGCCCGCCTGCGGGAGGCCCTGGTCCGGCCGTGGGAGCTGCCGGGCTGGGTCGACTTCCGCAAGCACACCGTCTGAGGAGCTGTCATGGCATCGATCACCTTCGACCGCATCACCAAGCGCTACCCGGACGGGACCCTGGCCGTCGACGAGCTCGACCTGGCCGTCGCCGACGGCGAGTTCCTCGTCCTCGTCGGCCCGTCGGGCTGCGGCAAGACGACGGCGCTGCGCATGGCCGCCGGCCTGGAGGAGATCTCCGAGGGTCGGCTGCTGATCGGCGACCGCGACGTCACCGACGTGCACCCCTCGCAGCGCGACATCGCGATGGTCTTCCAGAGCTACGCGCTCTACCCGCACATGTCGGTGCGCGACAACATCGCCTTCCCGCTCACCTGCGCCGGCGTGCCCAAGGAGGAGACGACGGGGCGGGTCGAGCGAGCGGCCGAGGCACTGGGGCTCACCGAGCTGCTGCACCGCAAGCCCAGGGCGCTCTCCGGTGGCCAGCGGCAGCGCGTGGCCATGGGCCGGGCGATCGTGCGCACCCCGCAGGCGTTCCTCATGGACGAGCCGCTGTCCAACCTCGACGCCAAGCTGCGCGGCCAGATGCGGGCCGAGATCCGCGGTCTGCAGCGCGAGTACGGCGTCACCACGCTCTACGTCACCCACGACCAGGTCGAGGCGATGACGATGGGCGACCGGATCGCCGTCCTGCGCAAGGGCCTGCTGCAGCAGCTGGGCACCCCCGACGAGCTCTACGACTCGCCGGCCAACCTGTTCGTCGCCGAGTTCATCGGCTCGCCGCCGATGAACGTGGTCTTGGCCACCGTGCTGCGGGTGCCCGGCGGGTACGAGCTCGCCGTCGGCTCCCAGCGGCTCGCCGTCCCGGCCGTGCCCCCGGCCCTATCCGGGGCCGACGCCACCCCGGTCGCCCTCGGCTTCCGGCCCGAGGCGCTGCGCGACGCGGCGGACGCCGACCCGAGCTGGCCGCGGCTGGCGGCCGACGTCGAGGTGGTCGAGAACATCCCGCCGGAGAAGCTGGTGCACCTGCGGGTGGACGCCGAGCCGGTGGTCAACGACGCCACTGTCGAGATCGCGAAGGACATCGACGCGGCCGCCGCCGAGGACCTGCGCCGGCTCGGCCGGGGCAGCGTGGTCCTCGCCCGGCTGCACGCCGGCGCCGGGGTCCGCGAGGGCACGCGGGCGCAGTTCGCCGTCCCGCCGTCGGCCCTGCACTTCTTCGACCCGGCGACCGGGCAGGCCCTCGCCCCGACCGCGCGGCAGCTCGCCGTCGCGACCGCCTGAGGGAGGCCGGCGTGAGCAGCGTCAAGCGGGGCGTCAGCCTCTACTCGTTCCAGGAGGAGTACTTCCTCCGCACGATGTCGGTCGAGGACTGCATCCGCGAGGCCGCCACCTTCGGCGCCCGCGGGATCGAGATCATCCCCGAGCAGATGATCCCGGGCTTCCCGCACGTCTCCGACGAGTTCGTCGAGTCGTGGTTCGGCTGGATGGAGACCTACGGGGCCACGCCGGTCGCCACCGACCTGTTCCTCGACACCAAGCTGCACCCGCACCGCTGGCTGACCCTGGAGGAGCAGGTCGCCTCGGTGCGCCGCGACGTCGACATCGCCGTCCGGCTGGGCGCGACGGTGGTCCGCGCGATCATCAACACCCCGCCGGAGGTGATGGAGGCCGCGGCCCCGTACGCCGAGGACGCCGGCGTGCGGCTGCTGCTGGAGGTGCACGCGCCGTTCCACTACCAGCACCCGTGGATCCTGCAGCACCTCGAGGTCATGTACCGGACCGGTTCGCCGGCGCTGGGCCTGATGCCCGACATGGGCACCTACGTGCGGCGGTTCCCGCGCGTGGTCGCCGAGCGCGCGCTGCGCGACGGCGCCACGCCCGAGCTGGTCGACCTGATCGTCGGGACCTACGACGACCACGGCGACAGCCACGCGCTGATGGACGTCGTGAACTACCGCGGCGGCGGCCCCGTCGACTTCGGGCTGGCCCGCCAGGCGACGCACTACATCTGGTCCGAGCCCAAGGCGATGCTCGAGCACATGCCCCTGATCGGGCACATCCAGGCGAAGTTCTACGAGATGGCCCTGGATGAGGCGACAGGGCGGGAGTACGAGTACTCGATCCCCTACGACGAGATCGTCCCGGTGCTGGTCGAGGGCGGCTTCGACGGCTACCTGTCCAGCGAGTACGAGGGCAACCGGCACATCCAGGACGCCTTCCCCGTGGACTCCGTCGAGCAGGTCCGCCGCCAGCACGCCCTGTTCGCCCGCCTCTTGGGAGACGACGCCTGATGTTCGACAAGTACATCGTCTGCGAGGAGGGCTTCCGCGCCCGCGACGACGGCCGCACCGGCGGCGTCGTCGAGGTCCGGATGCCGTACTACCGCGGCCTCACCCTGTCGATGGTCGAGGCCGTCGACCTGGTGCTCGACGGCCGGCCCGTGCCGGCGGCGCGCACCACCTTCACGGTGCACGGCAACACCTACACCTTCGCCGAGCTGCCGACCGTCACCGACGACCGCTGGGAGATGGGGGAGCGGGCGCAGCTCGCCTTCGAGACCGACGAGCCCCTCGCACCCGGCCCGCACGACGTCACCGTCGTCGTCCGGCTGCGCATCTCGTACATGCCCGTGCCCAGCGGCGGCCGGGACAGCAAGCGGCTCACGCTCGCCGCCTGAGAGGAACACCGATGGGACCCCTGGACGACCAGGTGGTGCGCGCCGACTCGCTCACCGCCACCCCCGACGGCCTGGACATCGCCGTCTACTCGCACTGGTACCGGGCGCTGCCGCTGCCCTCGCTCGCCCGCGTCGACCTCACCGTCGACGGCGAGCGGATCGACCCGGCGACGCTGGCGGTGACCGTCAACGGGCACCGCCACGCCTTCGCCGAGCTGGCCGCGAAGGGCGACGAGTACTGGTTCACCACCGACCCGGTGGTGCTGCACACGCCGGTGCCGACCGAGCCCGGGCGCGCGCACCGGGTGCAGCTGCTGCTCGGCCTGTCGATCCCGTACATCCTCACCGGCCCCGACCGGGTGCCCCTGGTGGCGCCGAGCGCGACCGACAAGACCCTCACCGCCGCTGGAGCACGACCGTGACCGACACCGCCCCGGGGCTGCCGCGCCTCGGCACCACCCTGTTCAGCCTCACCCTCGAGCAGCGCCAGCCCGGCCGCGACCTCGCCTCCCTGGTGGACGAGGTCGCCGCCCGCGACCTCGGCCCGGGCCTGGAGATGGTCGCCTTCCAGTCGCTGCGGGGCTGGCCCCGGCCGTCCGACGAGCAGGTCCGCGAGGTCCGCTCGGTGATCGAGCGCTCCGGGCTCACCCCGTCGTGCCTGGCGATCAACAACGACCTCGGGCTGTACCCGGGCCGGCTGCTCTCCGACGACGAGTCCTACGAGTACGTCGCCGTCCAGGTGCGCGGTGCCGCCGCGCTCGGGTTCCCGGTGACGCGGGTGGGCGTCGAGACCTCACCCGCGACCCTCGAGCGGCTGCTCCCGCTCGCCGAGGAGCTCGGGGTGAAGATCGGCGTGGAGATCCACGCCCCGCTGACCGTCGAGGCCCCGCCGGTCGCCGCGCTCAAGGAGGCCTTCACCCGCCTCGACACCGAGTGGCTGGGGTTCATCCCCGACATGAGCTCGAGCATGCGGGCGGTCCCGGGCGCGGTGCACGACGCGCACCGCGCCGCCGGCATCGCCCCGGAGCTGACCGCGCTCACCGAGCAGCTGTGGGCCGAGCCCGGCCCGACCGCCGAGAAGTTCCCCGAGCTGGAGCGCCGCGCCGCCGAGGCCGGCGCCACCCCGGCGCAGGTGGGCAACCTCAAGATGCTGTTCACCATGCACGGGCGCATGGCGCCCGAGCGCTGGGCCGACTTCTTCCCGCACGTCGTGCACGTGCACGGCAAGTTCTACGGCATCGAGGACGGGCAGGACCCGTCGATCGACTGGCCCGCGGTCGCCCGCGTGCTGGTCGAGCAGGGCTACGCCGGCTTCATCTCGAGCGAGTACGAGGCGCACGCCTACAGCGACCGGTACAACGCCTTCGACCAGGTCCGCGCCCAGCACGACATGCTCAAGCGCCTGCTCGAGTCGCAGCCGGCGGTGGCCCGGTGAGCGAGACCTACGACGTCGTCGTCGTCGGCTCCGGCCCGGTCGGGACGGCGGTGGCCCGCGAGCTGGCCGACGCCGACGCCGGGCTGCGGGTGCTGGTGCTGGAGGCCGGCCAGGTCGTCGGCGAGGTGGCCGGCGGGCACGTGAAGAACATCGCCGACGTCGAGGCGCGCGACGCCGCGCTGGCGGCGCTCGCCACGGGTTCCGGCCCGCTGCCCGGCGGCACGCCGGCCCGGCCCGGCACCGTGCTGGTCGGGGCGGAGAGCATGCCGAACGCCGCGATGTCCACCAACGTCGGCGGGATGGGCGCGCACTGGACCGCCGCGTGCCCGCGGCCGGTGGACGACGAGGTGCCGGACTGCGTCGACCCGTCCGTCCTCGACGAGGCGCTCGGCCGCGCCGAGCAGCTGCTCGCCGTCACCACGCACGCCTTCGACCGGGCGCCGCTGATCGGCGCCGTGCAGCAGGTGCTGGGCGAGCTGTTCGACCGGCCGAGCCGGCGCCCGGTGGGCGCGATGCCGGTCGCCGTCACGGTGGGCGAGGACGGCGCGCTGCACTGGACCGGCCCGGCGATCATCGCCGGCGACCTGTGGGAGCGGCCGCACGTGACCTTGCGGGCCGGCACGCTGGCCCGCCGGGTCCTGCTGGACGGCGATCGCGCCACCGGCGTCGAGGTCGTCGACCTGACCACGGGGGAGCGGTCGACCGTCACCGCGCGGGCCGTGGTGGTGGCGGCCGACGCCTTCCGCACCCCGCAGCTGCTGTGGGCCTCCGGCGTCCGCCCCGAGGCGCTCGGCCGGTACCTGACCGAGCACCCGCAGATCATGGCCGCGTCGGTGCTGGACGAGAGGTTCGTGCCCGCCGACGCCCCGGTCGACGCCGACCTCCCGGTGACCGCCTCGGCGGCGCCCGGCGGCGGCGCGATCGTGCCCGTCTCCGGGGTCTCCTGGGTGCCCTACGCCGCCGACCGCCCGTTCCACGGCCAGGTCATGCAGATGGACGCCTCCCCGGTGCCCCTCGACCCGGGCGTGACCGTGCGCCCCGGGCAGGTCGTCGGCCTCGGCTGGTTCTGCAAGAAGGAGCTCTCGCCCGGCAACCGGGTCTGGTTCGACGAGGACGCCGCCGACGAGCACGGCCTGCCGGCGATCCGCATCGACTACGCCCTCAGCGCCGCCGACGAGGCCTCGATCGCCGCCGCGAAGACCGAGATCGCCGAGGCCGCCCGGGCGCTCGGCCGCCCGCTCGGCGACCCCTTCGTCATGCCGCCCGGCAGCTCGCTGCACTACCTCGGCACCACCCGGATGGGCACGGCCGACGACGGCACCAGCGTCTGCGACCCGACCGGCCGGGTCTGGGGGACGGCGAACCTCTACGTCGGCGGCAACAACGTCATCCCGACCGCCACCGCGTGCAACCCCACCCTCACCGCCGTCGCGCTCGGCGTGCTCACCGCCCGCGCCCTCGTCACCGAGCTCGGCGCCGTCCCCCAGGAGGCCTCCGCATGACCCCCCGCGTCCTGATCGTCGGCAGCGGGCCGACCGGCGCCACCTACGCCCGGCTGCTCCTCGAGCAGGTGCCCGACGCGTCGGTGCTCATGGTCGAGGCCGGCCCGGTCGTCACCACGCCGCCGGGCATGAACGTGAAGAACGTCCCCGACCCCGACGAGCAGGCCGCCGCCCGGCTGGCCTCGCAGGGCCGGGCCACCGAGAGCGGCGTCTCCGGCATCCCCGGTGGCGTCGTCGTCGAGGGCACGATCACCGCCCGCCAGGGCACCCACCTCATCGGCCGGGCCGCCGACGGCTCGGGCGGCATGCCGGCCGCGGCCGGCGCCACCTGCGTCGGCGGGCAGGGCGTGCACTGGACGTGCGCCACGCCGCGGCCCACCGGCCCGGAGAAGGTGCCGTTCATCGACGACGCCGAGTGGGAGCAGCACGTCGAGGCCGCCGAGGCACTCCTGCACGTCCACCGGCCCTCGTTCGACGACTCCCCGCAGGCGACGGCGATCCTCGAGCGGATCCGCGACGAGTTCGCCCCCGACGGCCTCGTCGTCCGCCCGCTCCCGGTGGCCGCCGACCCCCGCGCCGACGGCTCGCTGCGGTGGAGCGGCACCGACGTCGTGCTGGGCCCACTGGCCGAGGGCGCGCACGCCGACCGGTTCACCCTGCGGCCGGAGACGCTGTGCGTGCGGGTGCTGCGGGACGGCGACCGGGCGGTCGGCGCCGTCCTGCGCGACCTGCGCACCGGCGCGGAGGAGGAGGTCCGGGCCGACGTCGTCGTCCTGGCGGCCGACGCGCTGCGCACCCCGCAGCTGCTGTGGGCCTCCGGCATCCGGCCCGAGGCCCTGGGCCGGTACCTGACCGAGCACCCGCTGCTGTTCGGCGTCGTCGCGGTGCGTCCCGACGTGCTTCCCCAGCCGGAGCCCGGCGCGGCCATCGACCCCATCCGGGCGATCATCGCCATTCCGTTCGACGAGGAGCACGGGCACCCCTACTCCGCGCAGATGATGTACAGCCCCGTCTCGCCCGCGCCGCTGCCCGAGGGCAGCCGGTTCCGCGACAACCCGGCCGGCTACGTCGGCATGGGCTGGGGCATCCGCAAGCGCCCGCGCCCCGAGGACCGGCTGACCTTCGACGACGACCAGCCCGACGAGAACGGCCTGCCGGGCATCCGGATCGCCTACGCGCTCACCGACGTCGAGGAGGCGGACTTCGAGCGGGCGCGCAAGCACCAGGCCCGCGCGGCCGCCGCGCTCGGCGAGTTCGTCGACGGCATGCCGAAGGTGATGCCGGCCGGCAGCTCGCTGCACTACATGGGCACCGTCCGGATGGGCGCGGCCGACGACGGCACCAGCGTCTGCGACCCGTTCTCGCGGGTGTGGGGCGTCCCCGGCCTCGTGCTCGCCGGCAACGGCCTCATCCCGACCGCCAACTCGATGAATCCCACCCTCACCAGCGTCGCCCTCGCCGTCCGCGGGGCCACGGCGCTGGCCACCGACCTCCGCGAAGGGGCATGACCGTGCTCGAGTTCCCGATCATCCAGGGCCGTGGCTTCCGCAACGTCGCCGACGGCGGCCGGGTCACCGGCTTCCAGTTCCGGCTGCGCAACCCCAACTACCGCGGCGGCCCGGCCAGCCTGCTCGACGGCATCGAGGTCGTGATCGACGGCGAGCGGATCCCCGACCACGTGCCGCTCTGGACGCTGCAGGGCCGCACCGTCACCCTCGACGAGCTGCGCGCGTCGACCGACCTGCGCTGGCAGCTCGACGAGCCGGCCACCATCACGGTGCCGAAGCCCGGCGGTCTGTCGGTGGGGGTGCACCACCTCGAGGTGACGGTCTTCCTGCGCCGCTCGTACTTCCCGCCGATGATCGAGCGCTCGCAGTTCACCGCGCAGGGCTCGGGCGTGATCGTGCCGCCGGCCCCGGAGGGGGGCCTGAAGTACGGCGTCTCCACCTACAGCTACACCGGCGACGTCTACACCTCCATGACGCTGGAGGACGTCTTCGCCGACATCGCCGACCTCGGGGCCACCGGCATCGAGATCCTCGGCGAGGGCAACCTGCCGAACTACCCGACCCCGGACGCCGCCTTCGTCGACTCGTGGCACGGGCTGGTCGAGAAGTACGGCCTGACGCCGACCAACTTCGGCTCCTGGGTGGACACCACCCGCTTCCACGGCCGCGACCTGACCGCCGAGGAGGGCGCCGAGCAGCTGCAGCTGGACCTGCGGCTGGCGAAGCAGCTGGGCTTCACGTCGGTGCGGCCGAAGTTCGGCGTCACCTCCTGGGACCTCGACCCGCACCCGATCTGGGAGCAGGTCGTCGAGCGCTCGCTCGACCTGGCCGCCGAGCTCGACGTCGTCATCTGCCCGGAGATCCACTCGCCGACGCCGATCAAGCACCCGGTGACCCAGGGCTACGTCGACTTCATCGAGAAGACCGGCACCGAGCACTTCAAGCTGCTCATCGACACGGGCATCTTCCAGACGGCCGCCGTCCTGGAGAACGCCGAGAGCCTCGGGACGGACGACGAGGACGACGTCCCGCCGCCGCTGCGCCCGCTGCGGGTGCCCATGGCCGACCTGGTCGAGGTGCTGCCGCACACCCACTTCATCCAGGCCAAGTTCTTCGAGATCGACGACGACCTGCACGACCTCCACGTGCCGTGGGGCGACATCGTCCCGACCCTGCAGGACGCCGGCTGGAACGGCTGGCTGTCCAGCGAGTACGAGGGCCGGCGCGAGCCCGGCCGCGGCCGCGACCAGGTCCGCCGCCAGCACGCCCTGCTGCGCTCGCTGGCGGAGGATCGCGGCTGACCGTGCCCACCTCCTGCCGGCTGATCACGCCGAGGCCGTTCCGCGGGCCGCCCCGCTCTTCGTGAGCCCACCCCATCCGAATCGACAGAGGAGCAGGACCCGGCATGACCACCATCGACGAGAGCCAGGCGCTCGAGCAGCGCCTGGCGGCACTGGAGGAGCGGCTGGCGGCCGCCGAGCTGGCCGCGACCCGCGCACAGGACCGCGGCGCGGTCGAGAACGTCTTCAACCGCTACATGCACTACCACAACGCGTACGAGGACCAGCGGATCATCGACGAGCTCTGGGTGAAGCCCGGCACGCCGGACATCTGGTCGCGCTACAACAACGTCGGTCTCTACACGACCTACGAGTCGGTGACCGCCTACCACCGTGGGCGGCCCCGGCCGGTCGGCAAGCTGCTGTTCCACTACACCACCACCCCGGTCGTCGAGGTCGGCGCCGACGGCCGGACCGCCAAGGGCATCTGGATCATGGCCGGCCTGGAGTCCGGACTCATGGACCCGGAGGTCGCGAAGGGCGTTCCGCCGTGGGTCCTCTCGGGCGGTGAGGTCGACGGCAAGCCGGTCTGGGCGCACTGGGTGTGGTGCAAGTACGGCGTCGACTTCGTCAAGCAGGACGGCGAGTGGCGGATCTGGCACTTCCGTTGCTACGAGGTCGCCCGCGCCCCGTTCAACCGGGACTGGATCTCCTTCGCCAAGGACAACCAGGAGAGCCACGACTCGCAGCTGGCCTGGTTCGGCGACGACGGCGTCCCGGTCTTCCTGCCCCCGGTCGACGAGCCGGTGACGACGACGGACTACCACCCGTACGCGAACGACGAGGTGCAGACGCTCGAGCCCGAGCCACCGCAGCCCTACACGGAGTTCGAGGACACCTTCCGCTGAATGGAGGACACCGACACCGCGGCGGCGCCCGTCCAGGCGCCGCCGCGGCGCCCGGGCGCCCCCTTGCCGGGCAGCCGGATGCGC